>JAEZAL010000163.1 GCA_023427705.1 Bacillota bacterium
AATTGATGAATTAAACATGGTGTTCCATTTGCTTTTAATATTTTTGATGCTTCTCTTAATTCTTTTGGATGATAATTCGATAATCCTATATATAATGCTTTTCCTTGCTTAACTATATCCGTTAAAGCTCCCATAGTTTCTTCTAAAGGAGTATTAGAATCTGGTCTATGATGATAGAAAATATCTACATATTCTAAATTCATTCTCTTTAAGCTTTGATCCAAACTAGACATTAAATACTTTCTTGAACCCCCATCTCCATAAGGTCCCTTCCACATATAATATCCTGCCTTTGTAGAAATAATCATCTCATCTCTATAAGCTTTTAAATTTTCATTTAATATTTTCCCAAAGTTTTCTTCTGCTGATCCAGGAATAGGACCATAATTATTTGCTAAATCAAAATGAGTTATTCCATTATTAAAGGCTTCAAAAATTATATCCTTTTGATTTTCAATTGGATCTACAGAACCAAAATTATGCCATAACCCTAGTGAAACTCTTGGCAAATATAATCCACTATTTCCACACTTTATATATTTCATATCTTCATATCTATTTTCTTTTATATTTCTCATATCTCTTTCCCTCCTGATTTTTAAAATATATATTTGAATTGTACTTTAAATAATAAAAATAAAAAATAAGCTATCTAAGTACTATTAAATTTATTATATATTATAGTAGGCTAAGAAATTGCAATGTGATTTCTTAGCCCTACTAGTTTAACTATTTCTTTGTAAATAATGAAATAGTGCACCTAAAAGATTAGCATCATTTTCGAATTTACATTTTTCTATTACAGGTCTTACTGTAGCATTTGAAATTTTACCCATTATTATATCTAATTTCTCATTTATCTTATCTATAAAATCTTCCCTGCTACTTATTGCTCCACCCATTACTATTTTTTCTGGATCATAAGTGTATTGTAAATTGAATATTCCTAAAGCATTATAAAAATAGAAATCATCTATTGCTTTAATACAATCTTCGTCTCCCTTTTCTGCTAATTCAAATATCCTTCTTCCATCTATCTCATCTTCTGAAATTCCTTTAAGTTCTGCAACTATCCTTGTTAATGCTCCAGTTGCACCAACTTCGCTCCATGTTCTAAACTTAAAACCTTCACCTTTTTTTTCATTGTCTAGGATGAAAAAACCAAATTCACCTGCTTGAAGATTATTTCCTCTATGAATTTTCTTGTCCTTTATTATAGCTCCACCAATTCCAGTTCCACAAACTACAAAAAGCACATTATCATTATCTTTTGCGCTACCTCTCCATACTTCACCTAGTGCTGCACAATTAGCATCATTTTCTAATTCTACTTTAAGCCCTAAGTTATCTCCAAATATCTCTTTAAAATTTGGTCCATGTATACAAGGTAGTGCACTACCCCCGCCTATAAAACCTGTATCACAATCCACTCCACCTGGGGCACTAATTGCAACTCCTGCTATATTATGCTCTTTTTTAGCCTTTTCAATTTCTGCTATCATCAAAGTTTTAAATGCTTCAAAATTATTTCTTTCTGATTTATAACTTCCTTTTTTAATAAAGTCTCCTTCTTCTGTCATAATAGCATGTTTTACACTACTACCACCAATATCAAATACAATATAGCTTTTCATTTTTTCTCTCCCTTATATACAATATTTAGACCTAATATAGTCTATTTAAAATCCATTATTTTTAGAAACTTCTTTTATCCATTTTCCTGATTTCTTTATAGTTTTCTTTTGTGTTTTTAAATCCACTGCTATAAATCCATATCTATTTTTATATGCATTTGTCCAAGACCAGCAATCTATAGGAGTCCATGAATGATATCCAAAACAATTAGCTCCTTCTTTAATAGCTTTATGAAGATAACTTAAGTGTTCTTCAAAGAACTCTATTCTATAGTCATCCCCAATATAGCCTTCAGAGTTTATAAATCTCTCTTCACCTTCAACTCCCATACCATTTTCTGAAATAAACCATGGTATATTGTTATAATTATTTTTTATATTTATTGCTATATCATAAATAGCAGCAGGGTATATTTCCCATCCTCTATATATATTCATCCTACTTCATGGCATTTCATAATTATCAAAGTACTTATCTGGCATCCATCCTCTAGAATTATCAATAGGTGTTTCCTTTGCCTTTACTCTTCTTGGTTGATAATAATTAACCCCTAAAAAGTCTACAGTATTATTTCTAATAATATCTAATTCCTCACTAGTGCATTCCCAAAGTACATTTTCTTCAGTTAGTAATTTTACAAGCTCCTTTGGAAACTCTCCTTTTACAGCAGGATTCAAGAACGAATTATTAAAGAAGTCATCAGCTATTTTTGATGCTATTAAATCCTTTTCATTTTTCTCATCTCTTGGATATGTTGGAGTTAGGTTTAATATAATACCAATTTGTCCATTATCTTTTCCATATCCACCATCTCTATATTCCTTTATAGCTTTTGCTGAAGCTAAGTTTATATTATATAAAACTTGCATTGCCTTTTTTCCATCTACTAACTTAGGATAATGGAACTTATATAAATACTGTCCTTCAACCACTACTATTGGCTCATTAAAGGTTGTCCAATGTTTAACTCTATCTCCAAACAACTCAAAAGCTACCTTTGCAAATTTAACAAATAAATCTACAACATATTTTGATTCCCAACCACCATATTTATTATATAAATCTATTGGTAAGTCAAAGTGATGTAAGTTCATTATAGGAATCATTCCATTTTTTAGAATTTCATCTATAACATTATTATAAAACCTTACTCCATCTTCATCAACTTCTCCACTTTCAAAATCCTTTATAAGACGAGTCCACTGAATTGAAGTTCTTAAACTATTTAAACCTATTTCTTTTATCATAGCTATATCTTCTTTATAAGAATTATAAAAATTAGATGCAATATTTGGACCTACTTTATCAAAGAATGCATCTGGCTCAATTTCATACCAATAATCAAAAACATTGTTATTTTTCTTATTAAAATCCCCTTCACTTTGTGGTCCAGAAGTTGCTGATCCCCACCAAAAGTTTTTAGGGAAAATATATTTATTTGCCATATAACTTCGTCTCCTTCTCTAACTATTATATATAAATTATATCTATACGCTTAAAACATGTCTATACTTTTAATTTATATATATATAATTATAAAAGGCTATAATTATCTAATAATTATAGCCTTAAATTCGTGGGTATCGTATCTATGTCTTGCAAAGGAATATTCAAATACTTTTCCATTATCTAAATATCCTATTCTTTCAATTTCAAGTACTGGTTCATCATCTTGTAAGTTTAAATATTTTTGATCTAATTCATCTGATTTTCTAGCTCTTACTGTAGAATGACAACTTTGTATCTTATATTTTAATTTTTCTTCTATGTAACTATAAATAGAACCCTCAACATCTGCTTTCTTAATTGAAGGGAAAAGATATAATGGCATATATGTTTTTTCTATTACAACTGCCTTTTCATCTACATACCTAACTCTATGTATAAAACAAACAAAATCATCTTCTTCAATTTTTAAATTTACTGCAACTTTATCATCAGCGTTTACAATTTTAAAGTCTAATAATTTAGTTTCTACATTATGTCCTATCATTGCTGAAGTCAGTCCAACAAATTGATTTTTAATAGATATATCTTCTAGCTCTTCTTGTGATATATCTTTTACAAAAGTACCTGACCCTCTTCTTTTTACTATTAACCCTTCAGAAACTAATAAATCTAATGCTTTTTTTACCGTCATCTTACTAGCATTAAAATTTTCACATAATTCTTTTTCAAAAGGCAATTGATCATTAGCTTTATAATCACCATTTACTATTTTATGTTTTATAGAGGCAGCTATTTCCTGATATTTAGTCATTTTAATCCCCTTCCTATTTACGAATATATATATTATAAAGTATATATCGCCAATAAAAAAGAGGTTATATAGCCTCTTCATAACTAAAGCAAGAAATTTATAAAAAGTTTTTCACAATATAGACTTTCACAATTTCCTAAATAATAAAAAAATGTAGATTTTTATTTAAATTTAATTCTATTATTGATATTTTTTTAACTAAATGTTAAAATATAATTAAATATACTGATATTAGTATAAAAGTATTTATACATTATTTGGAGGTGAATAATATGAAGTCCAACTTGACTAAATTTGAAACCTACGGAAAACAAATAAGTTCTAAAACAAAAAATACTCCTAAGTATGAGCCAAATAACAAAAATATATTTTTAAAAAATTTTTCGTTTTTGCTTATAATTATATTTATTGTTATTGGTATCTTTTTATCTATTAAAGGAGGTAATGATAAAGTAGCTCTTATCTATTCAGAAGCAAACAATGAAAAATTTGAACAGGCTACTGTTGCTGCAAAAGCATACTGGAGATTTGCTGAATTATATCGTGATGACATAATTGATGAGTTACTATATGAAGGATTTACTTATGATGAAGCAGTCTATGGACTTGAGGAAAATGACTACTAATCTTTTATATTATATATTTATTTTGTAATTAATAAA
>JAEZAL010000208.1 GCA_023427705.1 Bacillota bacterium
CCAGAAAATGAATTAAGGTTTATAAATCAGTGGGACAATATAGATGGAACTGTTGAAAGAGGTTTTGCTGGTAGTTCTATATTTTTTGAAAGCGTAAGAAATAATAATAAAATTAAAGAGATAATGAAAGTGATAGGAATACCTGCTAGTAGTGAGTTAATACGTGAAGCATTTAATGATGATTATAGGATTGCAGAGGATTTAAATAGAATAAAGGATTATGCTAGATTACTTGCATCTATAGGTATTAATGGAATCGTTGTAAATAACACTAATGTACATAAGGAAGAAACTTATTTTATAGATAAAAAATTAGATATGATAAAAATAATTAACGATATTATGAGTAAATATGGAATAAAAGTATATCTTAGTATTAATTTTGCAGCACCTATTACTTTAAATGAACTAAATACTGCAGATCCATTAGATAATGATGTAATAAAATGGTGGGAAAACAAAGCTAGGTTTATTTATGACAATATTCCTAATTTAGGTGGATTTATGGTGAAGGCAGATTCAGAAGGAAGGCCAGGACCATTTACTTATGGAAGGAACCATTCAGATGGTGCAAATATGTTAGCAAGAGCTATAAAACCATATGGGGGAATACTTATATGGAGATGTTTTGTTTACAATTGCAAACAAGACTGGAGGGACTATTCAACTGATAGAGCTAAAGCAGCTTATGAATGCTTTAATCCATTAGATGGGAAGTTTATAAATAATGTATATTTACAAATTAAAAATGGACCAATGGATTTTCAAGTTAGGGAACCAATTTCTCCTTTATTTGGTGCAATGGACAATACAAATAAAATATTAGAATTACAAATAACTCAAGAATATACAGGACAGCAAAAAGATGTATGCTTTTTAGTGCCTTGGTGGAAGGAAATTTTAGAATTTAATATTTATACCAATAATATAAATTCAAAGGTTAAAGATAGAATTAAGGGAGTAGCTGCAATTTCTAATATAGGAAGTGATTTGAATTGGACGGGCAACTTTTTAGCTCAAGCTAATCTTTATGGATATGGAAGGTTAATATGGAATAGTAATATAAGTATTGAACAAATAGTAGATGAATGGATTGCGCTTACCTTTGGTAAAGGGGAAAGAGTTAAAAATAATATAAAGTTCATTTTATTAAATTCATGGAAAGCATATGAGGGGTATACATCACCTTTAGGTATTGGATGGATGGTCTCACCTGGACATCATTATGGGCCTGATATTGATGGCTATGAATATTCGCAGTGGGGAACATATAATAGAGCTGATTGTGTTGGAATAGGTATAGATAGAAGTATTAGAAGTGGGACAAGATATATAGAGCAATACAATTCACCTTTAAAAGAAATTTATGAAAATATAGAAAGTTGCCCAGATGAATTATTATTATTTTTTCATAAGGTTAAATATACTCATTTATTAAAGAGTGGAAAAACAGTGATTCAACATATTTATGATTCACATTTTGAAGGCTATGATTTAGTAGAGGAATTTATAAGTAAATTAGATGAAATAAAAGATTATATTGATAATGATATATATAGCCACCTAATATCAAAGTTTAAGGAACAAAAAGAAAATGCTAAGGAGTGGAGAGATAGAGTAAATACTTACTTTTATAGAATGTCAGGTATTAATGATAATAAAAATAGAAAAATATATTAATCTATAATTTGTCTTATTTTTTTCTATAATTTAGAAGGTTGTTATTTAATTGGTAAATGTTAGAATTTAATTAACAGATTTGAATCTATAAAAAATTTGTATGCATGCAATGTAAACGAAAACAATAGTGAGGGGATTGAATAATGAGAAGAAAAAGGTTATTAAGTTTAGTTCTAACTTCAATGATGGCTTTAAGTGTTTTTAGCGGTTGTTCTAAGGCAGCAGATGACAAATCTAATGCTGATAAAGGTGGAGTAAAAGAATTTAGTGCATTCTTTGCAGTAGCAGGTAAAGAAGTTCCTGATAACAATAGACTTAAAAATGTTATAGCAGAAAAAATAGGAGCTAAAATTACTGAAACATGGCTTACAGGTCAAACAGCAAAGGAAAGAATAGGTGTAATGATAGCTGGTGGAGAATATCCTGACTTCATAGATGGTGGAGATGGAACACAAGCTTTAGTTGACGCAGGGGCTTTAGTAGCTCTAGATGAATATATAGACAAATATCCTAATATTAAAAATTTATGGTCAGAAAGTGATTGGGATAAAGTAAGAAAAGAAGATGGACATATTTATTATATACCTCAATTTGGTAATATAAAAGGCAAGGAAATGCACACTAAGCACAATGATGAAGCATTTTGGATTCAAAAGGCAGTATTAGAGTGGGCAAATTATCCAACAATCAAGACTCTTGATGAGTATTTTGATTTAATTGAAAAGTATAAAGCAGAATTCCCAGAAATAAATGGACAACCTACAATAGGATTTGAAATACTATCAGAAGACTGGAGATATTTCTGTTTAGAAAATCCACCACAATTCTTAGCGGGATATCCTAACGATGGAGCAGCTATTATAGATCCAGAAACAATTACTGCAAAGAGTTATGACACTATACCAGAAGCAAAACAATACTTCCAAAAACTTAATCAAATGTACAACAAAGGTATTATAGACCCTGAAACATTTACAGCATCTTATGACCAATATATTTCTAAACTTTCAACAGGTAGAGTTTTAGGAATGGTAGATCAAGGATGGCAATTCCTAACAGCTGAACAATCATTAGTACAACAAGGATTAGATGAAAGAACTTGGGTACCACTAGGTTTAACTATAGATCCAAATGTAGAATCTAACTATAGAAATAGACCAGCAATAAATGCAGGTGGCGGACTTGGAATATCAGTAAGCTGTGAAGATATTGAAGGTGCTTTACAAGTTATCAATGATTTATTAGATGATGAAGTTATGGCATTAAGATATTGGGGAGAAAAAGACGTAGATTATAAAGTAGCAGAAGATGGATCATTCTATAGAACAGAAGAACAAAGAGCAAATGCTAAAAATCAAGATTGGGTTAATGAAAACTTATGCATGTACACATATATGCCTCAATTTAGAGGATTATTAGAAAGCTTAGATAATAATGCAGTATTACCAGAAGAACAACCAAAAGAATTCTATGATTCTTTAAGTGCAGTAGATAAAAATATATTAGACAAGTATGGATATGAAAAGTTTACAGACTTTATGCCAGAACCTGCTGAAAAGAA
>JAEZAL010000232.1 GCA_023427705.1 Bacillota bacterium
ATGTAGCATTAGTTGGTAACCCAAATACAGGAAAAACCACAGTTTTTAATGCACTAACTGGATCTAAACAATATGTAGGAAATTGGCCAGGAGTAACTATAGATAAAAAATATGGATTTATAAATAACGATATAAAGGTAGTAGATTTACCTGGTATCTATGCAATGGATACATATTCAAACGAAGAAAAAATATCAAGAGCTTATTTAGAAAATGAAGATGTTGACTTAATAATAAATGTAGTAGATGCAACAAATTTAGAAAGAAATTTATACCTTACAACTCAATTAATGCAATTCAATAAGCCTATATTAGTATTATTAAATATGATGGATATAGCTAATAAAAGAGGTCTTAATATAAATACAGACATGCTAGCAGAAAAGCTAGGTGTATCAATTTTACAAATATCTGCCAAAAAGAAAACAGGTCTAGAAAATATAAGTGAAGAAATAAACAAGGCAATAGAAATTATTCCAAATTATAATATAAAATTTGATACTGAGAATGATGCTTATTCTTATATAGATGAGTTGATAAAGGAATCTTCAAAAGTATCAGGAAAATCAAATTACATAGGAGAAAAAATAGATAAGGTAGTATTAAATCCAATACTAGCGTACCCAGCATTTTTAGTGGCATTATTTATAATATTTAAATTCACTTTTAGCTGGTTTGGACAGCCTTTAGCTGATGCTTTAGATGCTTTTGTAGCAGATACCTTTACTCCAATTATTGAAGGTTTAGTAGCCAATTCATCACCTTGGTTTGCTTCATTAATAGTAGATGGTATAGTAGCTGGAGTTGGTGGAGTAATAGTATTCTTTCCAATAGTATTTGCACTTTTCCTTGGAATATCATTCCTTGAGGATTCTGGATATATGTCAAGAATAGCATTTCTAATGGATAGAATAATGAGAAGAATTGGATTATCAGGAAAAGCTTTTATTCCAATAATAATGGGATTTGGATGTTCAGCACCTGCAATAATGGCAACTAGAACTTTAGAAAGTGAAAAAGATAGAAAAATGACAGCGTTATTAGCACCACTTGTAACTTGTGGAGCTAGATTACCTGTATATGCACTATTTGCTTCAATATTCTTTGTGTCAAATCAAGAATTAGTAGTAATGGGACTTTATTTATTAGGAATTATAGTAGCAATTTTAGTTGGATTATTATTTAAAAGTACATTGTTCAAAAAAGATGAACAACCATTTATACTAGAACTTCCACAATATAAGTTACCAAGCTTTAAAAGTTTAGTGCTAAATGCTTGGGATAAATCTAAGGGATTTATTATAAGAGCAGGAACATTAATATTTGCAGTATCAATAATAGTTTGGTTCTTAACTTATTTTAATATGAATGGATTTACAGAAGAAATAAACACTAGTTTCTTAGCTAGCCTTGGTGGATTTATATCACCTATATTTAAACCATTAGGTTTTGGTGGTTGGGAAGCTGGAGTATCTATAATTACAGGGCTTGCAGCGAAAGAAGTAATTATTGGAACTATGGAAATAGTATATGGAGATTTAGCTGTAGTTTTACCAACTATGTTTACAGCAATTACAGCTTTAAGTTTCTTAGTATTTGTTTCATTATATACACCATGCTTTGCAGTTATAAGTGTTATGAAAAAAGAGTATGGAACTAAGATGATGTTTTTATCAGTTGTATATCAATTTGTACTAGCTTGGGTAGTTTCATATTTATTTAAATTTGTAGCTACATTAATTACTGGTGGTATTACTCTTTCTTATACAATAGAATTTTTAATTTTCTTAGTAATAGTATCATTGGGAATATTACTTTTAGTTAAGTATTTCAATAAAGAAGAAAGCAGAGAAGCAGTTCACTTATAGGGAAAATATCAAATTAAATATTACACTAAAACTCAGCACATTGATATGCTGAGTTTTTAATGTAAGATAAATATACATTCTTACCAATATATCTACTGAAGATATATAAAGGAAGAGGAATTTAATTATTTTGCCAATTAAAATTAAAAGTTGAATTTTTTTGTTAATAAGTTAATTATTTTAAAGTTTTTATTGAAAAACATTATCAATTAATATATAATATCACTATCGTTTATCATATGAAAATTAATATCAATAGAAAAATGCCGGGGGAAGATATTATGATGATTAATAAAAGGCTAATAAGTTTATGTAGCCAATCGAAAAAATACATAGGACTTACTATCCTTGCAAACTGGGTAGCAATCATATGTAACATTATTACTATTATCTTAATAGGACAATTTATTAATAAGGTTTACGTAGGTGGATTAAGCTCTATAACTATGGAATCTATATTAAAGCCAGGAATTATAATAATAATACTTTTAATTACAAGATTTATTTCTAATATTTTATATGCAAAATTCTCAAATCTAGCTTCTTCAGAAGCAAGAACTACTTTAAGAGAGCTTGTATATAAGAAGTTACTTAAACTAGGAACAGGATATAGCGGAGTGGAAAGTACATCTTCTATAGTTCAAGTAATGGTAGAAGGAGTTGAGCAATTAGAAATCTACTTTGGTAAGTATTTACCACAATTCTTTTATTCTTTATTAGTACCAGTAACTTTATTTATTTTCATGAGTTTTATATCTTTTAAAGCAGCATTAGTATTTATACTTTGTGTACCTCTTATTCCAGTATCAATAATTGCAATAATGAAAATTGCTAAAAGGATTTTAAAGGATTATTGGAAGAGTTATTCAGATTTAGGTGGAAGCTTTTTAGAAAACCTTCAAGGACTTACAACTTTAAAGGTCTTTGATATGGATGAAGAAAGACACCAAAAGATGAATGTAGAAGCAGAAAAGTTTAGAAAAATTACTATGAAGGTTTTAAGTATGCAGTTAAACTCTATTACAATAATGGATATTGTTGCATTTGGGGGAGCTGCTGCTGGAACTATAGTAGCTTTAATTCAATTTAGTAATGGACAATTATTACCAGGAAGCTTACTTATAATAATACTTTTATCATCTGAATTCTTTATACCTTTAAGACTTCTAGGATCATACTTCCATATAGCCATGAATGGGATGGCAGCTTCAGATAGAATCTTTGGAATTTTAGATGCTCAAGAAAGAGAAAAGAATATTGATTCTTCAATAAAAGAAATTAAAGAAGATATTAATATTAGTCTTAAAGATGTTACTTTCAGCTATGATGGTGATAGAGACGTATTAAGAAATATTAATATGGATATTACACCTAAAGGGATAGTTGCCATAGTAGGGGAAAGTGGTTCAGGTAAAAGTACTATAGCATCTATAATATTAAATAACCATAAAGTTACTAAAGGAAATGTTTTAATAAACTCTATGGATATTGAAAAGGTTAATACTAATCTTATATATGAAAATATAGGATTAATATCAACTAATAGCTATATTTTTAATGGTACTATACTAGATAATCTTCTAGTAGGTAAGAAGGATGCTACTGAAGAAGAAATTAAAAAGGCTTTAGAAACAGCTAGATTATATGAATTTGTACAAGGATTAAAGGATAAATTAAATACTAATGTTGGAGAAGGTGGAAATGCCTTATCTGGAGGACAAAAGCAAAGATTAGCTTTAGCTAGATCAATACTTGCAGATAGAAAGATGATAGTATTTGATGAAGCTACTTCAAATATTGATGTTGAAAGTGAAGAAGCTATTTGGGAAGCAATATATGATCTTTCTAAAGATAAAACTATATTAGTAATATCACATAGATTAGCTAATGTTAAAGAAGCTAAGAAAATATATGTTATGAATAAGGGAGATTTAGTGGAAGAAGGAACTCATAATGAGTTAATGAAGCTAAATGGATATTATAATAGCATGGTAAATAAGCAAAATGAATTAGAAGAAATTAGGGAGGTTTGCTAATATGAAAAGAAGATCAGGCTTCCAAATAATGAAACGTTTAATAGTAGAACTAAAACCACTTGCACCTATAATGTTAATTACAATATCTATGGGGGTTATAGGTTTCCTAGCTGCCATTTCAATAGCAGCCTTTGGAGCAGTTGCACTTGGAGCTTTTATTGGAGATATTACATTTATTAGTTTTAAAGGTGCTTTAACAGTAATGGTTGTATGTGCTGTAGCAAGAGGATTCTTAAGATATGGTGAACAATTATCAGGACACTATATTGCATTTAAGATTTTATATATTTTAAGAGATAAGATATTTACAGTTTTAAGAAAGCTTGCACCAGCTAAACTAGAAGGCAAGGAAAAAGGAAACTTAATTGCTTTAATAACTTCAGATATTGAGCTTTTAGAAGTTTTTTATGCTCACACAATAGCACCAATATCTATAGCAATTATTACAAATAGTATAATAGCAATAATATTATCATTAATTAATCCGATTTTTGGAGTTATAGTTGCAGCATTTTATTTAATAGTAGGATTTGTAATACCATATGTTTCTTCTAGCTTTGCAAAGGAAGCTGGAGTAAAATATAGAAATATATTTGGGGAAAGTAATAACTATGTTTTAGATTCATTAAGAGGCTTAAAGGAAGTTCTATTATATAAAAATGGAGAAGAAAGACTAAAGAATATTAATAAAAATTCTATAAGACTTAATAAAAGTCTAGATAAGATAAAAGAACATGAAGGAATCATTAGAGCTACAACAGATATTACAATTATGATAGCAATTTTAACTTTTGTTCTACTTGGCATGAGCAAGTTTATATCTGGAGAAATAACATTTACAGCAGCTATAGTTGCCATAGTAATAGTAGCATCTTCTTTTGGACCAGTAGTTGCTTTAAGTAATCTATCAAATACATTACTACAAACTTTTGCTTGTGCAGAAAGAATATTTGAATTATTAGATGAGGACCCACATGTAGAAGAAGTAGTAGGTAAAAACGATATAGTTTGTAATGATATAGTTTATAATGATGTAAGTTTCTCTTATCCAAATAGAAAAGAAAGTATATTTGAAAATACAAGCTTAACTATTAAAAAGGGAGAAAAACTTGCATTAATAGGTGAAAGTGGAATAGGAAAGAGTACATTCATAAAGCTTATAATGAGATTTTGGGATGTTAACAATGGGGATATTAAATTAGACAACATAGATATTAAAGATGTTAATACAAAATCATTAAGAAATGCACAAAGATTAGTAAGTCAAGAAACGTATTTATTTAATGAGTCAATAAGAGATAACATAAGGATTGGTAATAAGAATGCAACTGAAGAGGAAGTTATAGAAGCTTCTAAAAAAGCATCTATTCACGACTTTATATTAACACTTCCAAAGGGATATGACACTAAAGTTGGG
>JAEZAL010000240.1 GCA_023427705.1 Bacillota bacterium
GATATGGTTACTATAATGGAATCCTTAGCTGATAATTCAAGATTAACAAAGGATTTAGAATTATTAACAGAGTATGTAAGGTTTTCTCTTGCAAGAACTATATGTAATCAAATTATAGATGAAGAAAGAGCAATAACTGTAGTTACTTTATCATCACAAATTGAAGAAATAATTGCTGCTAATACGCAAAAGTCAATACAGGGTTCTTTCCCAGCAGTAGATCCAGATACAACTACTAGAATATTTAATTGTATAAGAGATACGTTAGATAGAGTTTACTTCTATAATAATCAACCAATTATACTAGTATCTCCTAATATAAGGCCAGTATTTAGAAAGCTTATTGAAATGGTATTCCCACATGTTATGGTAATATCGCTAAATGAAATTCCTAATGACGTAGAAATAAGAACAGAAGGAGTAATATCATTATAATGATAATAAAGAAATATATTGTTAAGAATATGAATGAAGCACTAACTAGAATGAAATACGAGTTAGGACAAGAGGCTATTATAATTAGCCAAAGAAAAGTGAGAGATTCAGGGTTAAAGGGATATTTTAAACCAAAATTAATTGAAGTAACTGCAGCTTTAGAAAATAACAAAGTAGTAAGAAAAAATAACACAATTAATAGAGAAAATGAAGTTGATAGCTTTAAAACCTCTCTAAATAACATAAGAGATATAATATCAAAAGAAAATATTAAGCCGAAAGAGCCAGAAGAAAATTTAAAAGAAGAGGTAAAAGAAATTAAAGATTTATTAAATAAAGTAATTCAAAATACTAATAAAGAAAATGATAAAAATATAGTAGAAGATTACTTAAGTGAAATAGATGTAGATAAATCTTTAATTGAGGGATTAGATATTAACTCCTATAACAGTATAGAAGCTTTTAAAGAAGATTTTAAAAAAATTATATATAAGGATATTGAAGTTTCTGATAAAGATTTATTTGGTAAAGTAGCATTAATTGGTCCAACAGGAGTAGGTAAAACTACTACTATTGCGAAGCTAGCAGGAAGACTAGCTTTAATTGAAAAGAAGAAGGTTGGATTAATAACAATTGATACATATAGAATAGGGGCAGTAGAGCAATTAAAGACTTATGCAGAAATAATGAATATACCATTTAAAGTAGTTATTACATTGAAAGAAATGGAAGAATCAATAAAAGAATTGCAAGACTGTGATGTAATATTAATTGATACAACTGGTAGAAGCAGCAAAAATACAATGCAGATATCAGAACTAAGAGCATTTATTCAAAAGATAAATGCAGATAATATATCTTTAGTTATTAGTGGAACAACTAAAAATAAAGATATAGATACCATATTAAAAGGATATGGAGAAGTTAATTATGAAAATATTATAATTACAAAATTAGATGAAACAAGTTCCTATGGAGGTATTTATAATATTATAAAAAAAGCAAAAAAAGATATAAAGTTCATATCAACTGGACAAAATGTTCCAGATGATATAAAGACACCATCAAAAGAAGAATTATGCAGTCTAATTTTAGGGGATGAAACTATATGTTAGATCAGGCAGAAAGCTTAAGAAGACTAGTAAATAGTGAACTTAATATAAATAAAAAAACTAAAATTATTACAATTACCTCTGGGAAAGGTGGAGTTGGAAAAAGCAATTTTGTAGTTAATTTAGCAATTAATTTAGTTAAGAAGGGGCAAAAAGTTTTAATTTTTGATGCTGATATAGGTATGGGAAATGACGATGTTTTAATGGGGATATATCCAAGATATAGCGTATTAGATTTAATTAGTGGGAAACTTGAAATAGAAGACATAATAGTAGATGGACCACAAGGAGTTAAGCTACTACCAGGAGGCAGTGGACTTAATAATATAGAGGACTTACAGCAAAATCAAAGGGATTTATTTTTAAGAAAAATTGAAAATCTTGAAGGTTTTGATTATATATTTATTGATACTGGAGCAGGTATAAGTAGAAGTGTATTAGCATTTATTTCATGTTCTGACGAAGTTATATTAGTAACAACTCCAGAACCAACTTCATTAACAGATGGATATAGTTTATTGAAAGCAATAAATCATTTTAAAATAAAGAAAAAAGCATATATAGTGGTTAACAAAGTTTTAGAAGAATCAGAAGGAGAAAAAACTTTTTTAAAGTTAAAAACTGCAGTCAATAGATTCTTAGCTTTAGAAGTTAATTTTTTAGGATATGTTTTTGAAGATAGGAAAATTACTATTTCTGTAAGGAATCAGATACCATTTATTTTAGGATATCCTTATTGTGAAGCATCTAAATGTATAAATGAAATAACAGTTAAAATGTTAGGTGATACTAGTGAAGTTAGCTTGGGTGGAGCTAAGCAGTTATTTAAAAGGCTATTTAGTATTTTTTCTTAGGGGGTAAAAATGACAAAATTAGATATAACAATCAACTCTATCATAACTATTTTATGGGAAGAAGCTATGTATAAAGCAAGCGTTCAAGATATAGGTGAAAAAGAGATTTTAATTAGTATTCCAGTTAAAGACGGAATTTATTTAACTCTTAATAAAGGGGATGAAATTGAAAATTTCTTTTATGATAAAAAGGGTAATTTCTTTGCATATAAAACAAAAGTTTTGGGAAGATATGTTGAAAAAGAAATACCATTTTATAGATTAAATCAACCTTATGATATTAAAAAAATTCAAAGAAGAGACTATTTTAGAGTAAATATTATTCAAGCTATTAACTATATTAAAGACGAAGATTTACAAACTGATATGAAAAATGAAGAAAATTATAAAAATGCTTTACTTCTGGATTTAAGTGGTGGTGGAATGAGGATTAAAGTTAAAGAAAAGTTATCTTTTAGTGATGATATAATTTCTAATTTAATAATTGAAAATGAAAAGATAGAAGTAAAAGGTAGAGTTGTTAGAGTTGAAAAGACAGAAGATAAAAGATATATATGTGGGATAGATTTTAAGAATATAGATAATTCAACAAGAGAAAAAATAATTAAGATTGTTTTTAAAATAATGCGTAAGCAAAGAGAACTTGTTTAGGGAGGTATAATAATGGAATGTCAAAGCCCTGTAATTCAAAAAGAAAAAATAGTTGAAAAGTATATACCATTAGTTAAGTATTTAGCCTCAAGAATAATGCTAGGTAAAGCTAAGTATATTGAATATGAGGATTTGGTAAGCTACGGGATTGTTGGGCTTTTAGATGCGATTAATAGATATGATTCATCTAAAGGGATGAAATTTTCATCTTATGCAACTTTAAGAATAAAGGGAGCAATGATAGATGAAATAAGAAAAAATAGACCAATATCAAAAGGTGCAATGGATAAACTAGCTAAATATAATGAATCAGTGGAGAGGTTGCAAAATAAATTTATGAGGGAACCATCTATAAAAGAAATAGCAATAGATTTAAATGTAACTGAATCCGAAGTATCCCAAGTAGAAAATTATATTAATTATATGGCAATACTTTCTTTAGAATCAGTAATTTACTCTGATGACGATGATGTAACTATAATGGAAACATTAGAAGATAAAAATACAGTATCACCAGAAGAGTCTTTAGAGTATAAAGAGCAACTTGAAATGTTAGCAGATGCTATAGAAAGACTTAAAGAAAAAGATAAGCTTATATTAAAGTTATATTATTACGAGAAGTTTACATTAAAAGAAATAGGACAAGTCTTAGAAGTATCAGAATCTAGGGTATGTCAATTACATAGTAGAGCAATACGAAATTTAAGAGAAATTATGCAGAAAAAGAATTACATTTAGTAAATGAGGGATAATTATGCTTCCTGTATTTATTTTTATATTAGGAATTATATTAATATTATTAAGTTATAGAGTTACAAAGAAAGAAGATAACTCTTTTGAGAAAATACTAGAGAGAGAAGAAAATACAACTGTTAGAGATTATGACATCGAAATAATTAAAATAAGAAAAGATATGGCTGAAACTGTATTAGATCTTCAGAAGGAAATAGAAGAACTAAAATTATCTATTAACTCCCTAAAGGAAAGGTATACAGAATACGATAATAAAAATAATATAGAATATTTTAATACTAAAAAAGTAGACATAAAAGAAGAAGTTATATCTAATATAGATTTTTCAAATAAGATAGATGTTGCTAATGAAGGAATTACTAGAAGTGAAAAACAGAAGAAAGTAAAAATATTATTAGATAAGGGCCTATCAGATGATGAAATTTGTGAAAAGCTATCTATTGGTAAGGGGGAGATACTATTAATAAAAAACTTATTAATAAAATAATTAATATATTTGATTTCTTAACTGATAGAAAAATACTTATGGGAATAGGAATTGGTATGATTATAACATCTATTGTTATGTTTGGATTTAATAATAAAACTCAATTATCTGATAATGAAATTGAAGAAAAGGCAAGAAATCTTGGAATGCATTTTAGTGATGAATGTAAAGTTTTATTTGAAGGGGATGAAGTAAGTGATTAGGAGTTTATATACTGCTGTATCGGGGTTAATAACTTTAGAAAATAGACAAAATACAATAACTAATAATATGACTAATGCAAATACTACAGGCTTTAAGGGTGATAACTTATCAATAAAGAGTTTTGATGAAGTTATGATACAAAATAAAGATAAAGTAGTTAACGGAAGAAATGTAAAGCAAAGTTTAGGAACCATAAATTTAGGTGCTAAGATAGATACAGTTGATACTGCATTTACTCAAGGATTATTGAAAAATACTGATAAAAAAACTGATTTTGCAATTGAGGGAAGAGGTTTTTTTGCAGTTGAAAAGCAAAGTAATAATGGTAATGAAGTCCTTTATACAAGGGACGGAAATTTTAAAGTTGGAAATAATGGATATTTAATGACAACAAATGGGGATAGAGTATTAGGAATAAATAAAAATACAGGAAACCTTGAAGCCATATTTGTAGGAGCAGATAATATCCTTTTAGATAAAAATAATAATCTTTTTGTTGGAAATACTGCAACATATACATTAGCAACAGCAGATTTTCAAAATTATGACTCCTTAGAAAAACTAGGAGATAACTATTATAGAGGAGATAATCCTATTTTTAATGCTGAAGTATATGTTACACAAGGAGCTTTAGAAGGATCTAACGTAAGTATTACTAACGAGATGGTAAATATGATGACAACAATGAGAAGTTTTGAAACTAATCAAAAAATTATACAAACTATTGATGAAACTTTAGGAAAAGCTGCAAATGAAATAGGAACAGTTAGGTGATAGGGGGGAGAATTTATGTTAAGGACTTTATGGACAGCTAAAACTGGAATGAATGCCAATCAAGATAAATTAGATGCTATATCAAATAATATAGTAAATTCAAATACAATGGGATATAAAAAGCTTGAAGTAGGATTTAAAGATCTTTTATCTGAATCATTAGATAGGCTAGGAAACCCTATAAATGATAAAGATTCAATAATAGGAACTGGTACAAAAACTTCAGAATGGTATAGAGATAGTTCACAAGGAAATTTACAAGAAACATTGCTTAGTACGGACTTAGCAATAGACGGATTAGGATATTTTAAAATAATATCTCCAGATGGAAATGAAATGTATACAAGGGACGGAGCATTTTCTATAGATGGTAATGGCAAACTTGTAGATAATAAAGGCAATAAAGTAGAATTAAATTTCTTAAATGGATATACTGAAAATAATGTAGTTTTTAATAAAAACAACTTTTTAGTTGATAAAAACGGACAAGTTTACATAAAAGAAGGCGGGAACTTTACAGAGGTTGCTGAAATCCCAGTATATTCAGCAATAGGAGATAGAGCTTTTATTTCTGTAGGAGAGAATTTATTTACACCAGCTCCAGGAGTAGAAGTTCAAAGAGCTAATGATTTTGATATATATCAAGGGGTATTAGAAGGCTCTAATGTAGATATTGCTACTGAGTTTTCCGATATGATACTTACACAAAGAGCATTCCAATTAAGCTCTAGAGGAATAACAACAGCAGATGAAATGTGGGGAATGATTAATAATATGAGATCTAGATAGAAATTGGAAGAATGAAAAAATGAAGGAATGAAAGAATTAATGGAATAATTCAGATGAACTGAATTATTGGATAAAGTAAAGGCTGAGAAAATCTCAGCCTTTTTTTATTTAGAAATTCCTAAGGAATTTCATCTATAATTTTTTCATTTGAATCTGTGATAACAGATTCTTTTCATTTTTTCATTCTTTCATTATCCTTCGATTGCAGCAGTTATTGGTGGTACTACTTGTTTCTTTCTTGAAAGCACACCATCTAAGAATGCAGTGCTATCTTTTAAAGTAACATTGAAAGCTTTTTCTGCTATTTCTGGTCTATTACCAGCTACTAATATTTGAGATCCTTCATTAAGAATATCAGTTAATAATAGTAGAGTCATATCTAAGCCAGCATCTTTAGCTTTAGTATCCATATATGCTAACATTTCTTCCTTTAATGGCATAAAGCCTTCAATATCCATTGTGTTAACTTGAGCTATACCAACTTTAGTATCTCCAATTGCAAATGGTTTGAAATCTTGATTGAATATTTGCTCAACTGTTTTTCCTTTTAATGAAGTACCAGCTTTAAACATTTCTTTAGCAAATTCTTCAACTTCTATTCCTGCAATTTCAGCAAGCTTTAAGCAAATATTCTTATCTACTGGAGTGCAAGTTGGGCTTCTAAATAATAATGTATCAGATATAATTGCTCCACATAAAAGTCCAGCAGCTTGTTTTGATGGTCTTATTCCATTTTCAAAGAAGCATTTACCAACTATAGTAGAAGTACTTCCAATTGGTTCACTTCTAAAGTATAGTGGACCGCTAGTTTGAATATCAGCAACTCTATGATGGTCAATGATTTCTAAGATATCAGCATCTTCTAATCCATCTACTGATTGGCTTCTTTCATTGTGGTCTACTTGAATTATTTTCTTTCTGTAATCTGAAATTAAATGATATCTTGACATAGTACCAAGAACTTTTCCGTTTTCATCTATAACAGGATAGCTTCTATATCTAGTTTCAATCATTACAGGTTTTACATCATCAACTAAATCTTCAGTTGAGAAAGTTACTAATTTATCTTTTATCATAACATATCCAACAGGGATACTTTGAACTATAAGTCTTGATGCAGTGAAAGAATCATGTGGTGTACTAATAATACTTACATCATTCTTTTTAGCTTTTTCAATTATATCTGAAGTAGGTGTATGTGATCCAGTTATTATCATAAGTGAAATACCTAAGTCTAATAATGCATCTTGAACCTCTTCTCTATCTCCAACTATAGCAATATCTCCCGCTTCAATATGATCTTTCATACTTTCAGGTTTCATAGCAGTAACTACTATTTTACCAGGGAAATGATTAGTGTTAGAGTTTGTATTTATTTCTTTTGCTGATAAAGTATCTAATATGTTATCAAAAGTAGTATTACTTTTAGCTAGAATTCTATTATCCCATATATCCATATATGAAGAAGTTAAGTTTGAGATTGCTAAAACTCCTAGTAAGTGATTATTTTCATCAGCTACAGGAAGAGTTTTTATGTTTTTAGTTCTCATTATATTCCAAGCCATTTTTAATGATATTTCTGGAGATACTGGAGTTATTCTATCAAATTCAAGATCTCCTACTTTTAATTTTACTGTCTTTAATAATTGAGGAGCTTCAACTCCAAAGTAATCTAAAATATATTGAGTTTCTCTATTTACGTTTCCAAGTCTAACTGGAATAGCAGGTAGGTTGCCTGTCTTATTTTTAAATTCAGCGTATGCATATGCTGAACATATTGAATCTGAGTCTGGATTTTTATGTCCAGTTACGTATATTACATCTTTCAAGTTATTACCCTCCTTAGTTTATAGTGCATCTATACATATTCTATATTTATATTTTAATTTTGTAAAGATACCTAATAGAAGTATATGTAGAATTTTACTCCACTAAACAAAAGATTTCAGAGGTGTGGATAAAATATTATTTAAAATTTATAAAAAAATCATATATGCAGATTTACTAAATATAATATATAGAAACTAATATAAGGAGGACAACCGGTGATACAGGAACGAGAAATATCAATGGGCCTATCTACAAAGGAAGCAGAAAGAAGGCAGAAAAACTATGGATTAAACGAAATATCACATAAGAAAAAAGCATCACCTATAGTAATATTTTTATCTCAATTCAATGATTTTATAGTTTGGGTATTAATAGCAGCAACAATTATATCTGGATTAATGGGCGATATGGCAGATGCTGTTACAATACTTATTATTGTTGTTGTAAATGCAATTATGGGCTTTGTACAAGAGTATAGGACAGAAAAATCTCTTGAGGCTTTAAAGGAACTAGCAGCACCTACATGTAAGGTAATTAGAGATGGAGTTTTGAAAGTAATAAATTCAATAGAAGTTACTTTAGGAGATTTAATAGTTTTAGAAGCGGGAGATAGAATACCTGCTGATGGAATTTTTGTTGAATCATCAGGAATAATGGTAGATGAATCACTTTTAACAGGAGAATCAGTTGGTGTTTCAAAAGACTCAAAAAAGGGGAAAAATCAAGGGTATATGGGAACTACTATATTAAAAGGAAGAGGAGCTTTTCTTATAGATAGTATTGGTATGAATACTGAAATGGGAAAGATAGCAAATCTTTTAGATAATATAGAAGAAGAAAAGTCTCCACTTAGAGAAAGACTAGATGCATTAGGGAAAATTTTAGTGGCACTTTGTTTAGTAATTTGTGCAGTTGTAACAGTTCTTGGGATTTTTAGAGGAAACGAAATTACAGAAATGTTTTTACTTGGAGTTTCATTAGCAGTTGCAGCAATACCAGAGGGCCTAGCTGCTATAGTAACAGTAGCTCTTGCATTAGGTGTATCTAGAATGTTAAAAAAGAATGCTTTAATTAGAAAATTACCAGCAGTAGAAACTTTAGGTTGTACATCTGTAATATGCTCTGATAAAACAGGTACTTTAACACAAAATAAAATGACAGTTAAAGAAGTCTATATTAATGGAAGAATTTACGATTTAGATAAGGAGGAACTAAAAAATCATTCAACCTTAGTAAAAGCCTTTGTTTATTGTAACGATTTTAATTATGATTTTAATAATAAAAATATAGATAAGGCTCTTTTGGGAGATCCTACTGAAACAGCATTAGTAAAAGCATTTTTTAAGGATATAAATATATTAAAAGCTTTTATGTCAAATGCTAATAGAATTTTTGATATTCCATTTGATTCTAATAGAAAAATGATGAGTGTAATAGTAAGAGAAGGTAGCAAAGAAGTTTGCTATATGAAAGGTGCACCAGAAAGAGTTATAGAAAGATGTTCACACATATTGGAAAATGGAGTTATCAAACAGTTAACATCTCAGAAGAAAAGGCAAGTAGCTTCATATGTAGAAGCTATGTCAAATAGAGCACTTAGATGTATAGCATCTGCTTATAAAGAAACAGGCTTAGTAAAAAGCGATGAATTAGAAAGAGATATGATTTTTTTAGGCGTTGCAGGAAGTATTGATCCTCCAAGGATAGAAGTAAGAGATGCAGTTTTAAAATGTAAACTTGCGGGAATTCAACCAGTAATGATTACTGGAGATCATAAGAATACTGCTTTAGCAATTGCTAAGTCTATTAATATTTGTAATACAGACGATCAAGCAATTACTGGGGAAGAAATAGAAAAAATGAGTGATGATGACTTAAGAAAAAAGGTGAAAAATATCAGAGTATTTGCTAGAGTGTCACCTCATCATAAATTAAGAATAGTTAAAGCATTTAAAAAAGAAAATAATATAGTAGCCATGACAGGAGATGGTGTTAATGATGCACCTGCAATTAAGGAAGCAGATATAGGAATTGCTATGGGAATATCAGGAACAGATGTAACAAAGGAAGCAGCATCAATGGTATTAATGGATGATAATTTTGCAACTATTGTTTCAGCAGTAGAAGAAGGCAGAATAATATATGACAACATAAGAAAGTTTATTAGATACTTATTATCTTGCAATTTAGGAGAAGTATTGACTATGTTCTTAGCTTCTATTTTTTACTTACCAAATCCATTAACTCCAATTCAAATATTATTTGTGAATTTAGCTACAGATGGACTACCTGCCATAGCTCTTGGAGTAGATCCAGCAGATAAGGATATAATGATGCAACAACCAAGAGAAAAAGGAGAAAACATATTTGCTAGAGGATTATGGTTAAAAATAGTCATTCGAGGCTGCTTAATTGGTATTTGTACATTATTATCATTTATGACAGGAAGACTTTATGGAATGGATTTAGCTACATGTAGAACACTTGCTTTAATAACATTAGTTATGTCTCAACTTTTACATGTATTTGAATGTAGGTCTGAAAGACATTCAATTTTTGAAATTAAGATATTTACTAATCCTTATTTAGTTGGAGCAGTATTAGTTTCAATATCTATGGTACTAGCTATTTTATATATACCTTTCTTAGCAGATGTATTTAATACAGTACCATTACATTTTGGACAATGGGGAATAGTATTATTTTATTCAGGAGTAATATTCATAATAAATAGTATATATTTATTTATAAAATCTAAATAAAGAGTATTAAATAAGAGGGCTTAATTTAAAATAAAGCTCTCTTATTATTTTTTGTGCTTCAAGCAAAAACACTTGTATACCTATAGAAAACATGATAATATAAATAAAGGAATATAAACCAAGATTTGGGGTGGTTGTATGAGGTTTATTAGTACTAGAGGAGGAGAAATAAACGTCTCGTCTTCACAAGCAATAATCAATGGAATATCAAAAGATGGTGGGCTATATGTTCCTTTAAGTTTTCCTAATTTGTTCGGAAAATTAAAGGATAAAACAACAATATCTTATGAAGAAGTTGCTTTGGAAATAATAAAAGAATATTTTACGGATTTTACTGAAGATGAAATAAGTGATGCTATTAGTAGAGCTTATACAAATCGATTTATAGTAAGAGAAGAAAATAATTTTTTAGAATTATTTCATGGTCCAACTTCAGCATTTAAAGATGCTGCATTATTATTTCTTCCACAAATAATGAGTTTAGCCAAGAAAAAACTTAATGTAAAAGAAGAAATTGTTATTTTAGCAGCAACTTCTGGGGATACAGGTAAAGCTGCATTAGAAGGATTTAAAAATATAAATGGATTTAAAGTGATGGTATATTATCCAAAGGATGGGGTAAGTCCTGTACAAGAGAGACAAATGAATACTCAAGAGGGGAATAATGTTAGAGTAATTGGTATAAATGGTAACTTTGATGATGCTCAAAAAGGTGTAAAAGAATTATTTGGGGATAATGCTTTTAAAGAAGAGTTAAGAAAAAAGAATTTTATACTATCTTCTGCTAACTCAATAAATATTGGAAGGTTAATACCACAAATAGTCTATTATTTTTATGGATACTTTCAATTAGTCAATAAGCAACAAATAGAAAAGGGGCAAAAAATAAATGTAGTAGTTCCTACTGGTAATTTCGGAAATATACTTGCTGCATATTATGCAAGGGAAATGGGGCTTCCTATTGCAAAGTTTATATGTGCATCTAATGAAAATAATGTTCTTTCTGATTTTTTAAACATGGGGATATATGATAGAAGAAGAGAACTTGTCTTAACTGAATCACCTTCTATGGATATATTAGTTTCATCTAATTTAGAAAGACTTTTATTTGAAGCAAGTGGTAGAAATTATAACGAAATAAAGGGATTAATGGAAGAATTAAATTCTAAAGGTATATATACCATTAATGAGAGAATTAAAGAG
>JAEZAL010000261.1 GCA_023427705.1 Bacillota bacterium
GATTATAACAATATTGCAGAGGTTGTTGTATTAAAAGATGGAAAAATACAATATAAAAATTACTTCAATGGATGTAGTAGAGAAAATACTATCCATGTTTATTCAGTAACCAAAAGTATTGTTTCAATATTGATTGGTATTGCAATAGATAAGGGATATATCAAAAGTATCGACCAAAAAGTATTAGAGTTTTTCCCAGATTACATAGTTAAAAAAAGAGAAAAAACAATACAAAATATTACACTTAAAAATTTGCTAACAATGACAGCTCCATATAAATATATAATTCCTCCATATATAAAATACTTTACTAGTGATGATATGGTGAAGTTTAGTCTTGATTACTTAGGGGGATTAGGTAAGATAGGAAAGTTTAAATATACTCCACTTATAGGACCAGATATTTTATCAGGTATTATTGCAAATGCAACTGGACAATCAGTTCTTGATTTTGCAAGAGAAAATTTATTCTCACCACTTGGAATTAATGTTGAAGGAAGTATTAAATTTAATAGTAAAGAAGAACAACTAGCTTTTAATGAAGCTACAAATATTAGTGGTTGGGTAACTGATAAAGCAGGAACAAATACAGCAGGTTGGGGACTAACTCTATCTACTATTGATATGGCTAAAATAGGACAAGTATACTTAGATGGTGGTATGTATGATGGAAAGCAAATAGTATCTAAAGAATGGATAGAAGAAAGTACTAAGGAGCATAGTAGTTGGAAAAAACTTAATCTTCCATATGGATACTTATGGTGGGTCAATAATGATAGTGATAAAGGATTTGCTGCTATGGGAGATGGCGGAAATGTTATTTATGTTAATGTAACAAAAAATATTGTTGTAGCAATTACAGCATTATTTAAACCAAATGCGACTGATAGAATAGAATTTATTAAAGAGTATATTGAGCCAATATTTTAATGAAATATTAGAGATAAGAATAAATTAAATATAATTTTTGATAAAATTTCAGACGAAAAATAAGAGAATAATATAATAAAAGTAATCTCCATTAAGAGATTACTTTTTTGCGTTTATCAAAAAAATATTATTATTTTATATTTATATATTACCACAAAATCGCAAAAAAATCAAGTCTTGCAGTGGGATGAAGTTAGGAGTAGAGTGGGTTTAGAGGTGATTTTCATGAATGAAAATATTAGTTTAGTATTTCAAAATATACAAAAAAAGCAAGCAATAATAGAGCTTAAAAGTTGTAACGAACTTACTATTAAATATGGTTTAGTCTTATCAGATGTAGATATTAATGAGTTAGTTGAATATCGTTTTAAATCACTAAAAAATACAGGAAGAATAGAATTTGAAGAAGGTATTTTGAAAAAAATAATAGAAGCTTTTTGTGATTCGCCTTATATAATGCAACAAAATTATAAGGATACTTTAATGGAACTTCAAGATTGTTTTTATTTCTTTAAAGGTGAGGCTATGGAGCAAATTGCAGATGATGAACTTATTGAGTTTATGAAAATTCATTTTAATAATGAATGTCAAGGTTCATTAGAGTATTTAAGTGGGACTAATTTAGAGGAGCTTTGTAGAAATACAAGGTATGGATTAAGAAATAGACATAATAATATTTAATAAATTGCAAATTACTTGAACAATAATCAATAATACTAAATAGATGCATGTAAGATGTGAAAAACTGGAGGTATTATGAAAGATAATAATATTAGTTTATTAAGGTATTCCGATGATATAGAAATAGAAAAAAATATTACTGAAGAAGAGAAAATTTTAATTGAGATAAAGCTTTGGAATTTACTTGGAAAGTGGACTGGAAGATATACAATGGGGGATAGCACTTCAGTACCAGTTGAAATAGCAGAAGAGCTATTAAAATCAATTAGCTTTTCCATAGGTTTAGAATTAAAAAAATTTAAAAACCCAACTAAAGCTTTAATTGAAAAAGAGTTATATGATTTGTTAAGAGATTCATGGATTGAAATAGAATCAATGATATTAAAAGGTAAAAAATTATTAGATGATGTTAGAAAAAGCTCTTCTAGTATTGAAAATATATCTTACAATGATACATTAAATGAAATAGAAGGATCTTTTAAAAAATATAATTATAGATTTTTTGCTCATAAAATAGAATGTAGCATAGATTATCAACTATCTATTCCTGTATCAGAGGAGCTTAAAGGAATTGAGTATATAAATGAATATTTAAAAAGATTACTTATAGAAAATGAATTTTGCCAATGCTTTGATAGAGAAAAAATTATAAATATACTAAATAGCTATTGTGTAGATTATAAAGAACTATTAATTAATATTTTTGAGCCAGTACTAACAAATGTTATAGGACTTGAAATTTTAGGAGAAGATATATTTAAATTAGAGATCTCAAAAGTAGAAAGAGAATTGTTATTAAAACTATTAAAAAATATTCCTAAAGAAAAAGTCTTGGAGCGATTAATAAAAGCTGGAAATATAGTATGTAATATCTTAGAAATAGTTGATAAGGATAGTATAGAATATATTGAAAAAACAATAATAAATATTTATCCAAGAATTGAAGTTGGATTATTAACAGAAAATATTGAAAATATATTTTTAAGTTTTAAATATAAAGAGAATTTTGAAAAACCTATCTTCATAGATAACGAGCTTATGGAAAATGAAAAATTGCGTGCTTTGATAGATGAAATAAATGATTGTAGATTTATTTCAGATAAAGTAGCTATAGTAAAGCAAGAAGTGAAAAGTATAGGAGATTTAATAGAAATATTAAATGTATGCTTTTTTGGAAAAGATGCAATAGAACTATTTAAAGCATTTTCAAAAGATGAACTATATTTAATTAAATATTATTTAGATACTAGAGGAGAGTATTTTTCGGATTCTAAATGGGAAATAGAACTTATTAATTATTTAAAAGATATACTTGAATAAAGTTAGTACTTTAAATTTTAAGATTTATTATTGTAGGAGTATTTATTTTAAAGTAAATAAAGGAGTATTAAACTATGAAAATAAAAGAAAATATTTATGTATTAGAATTACCAAATATTAATCCACAAAGTAAGGATTTTGTTTATCCTACAGTAATAAAAGATAAAAATAATCTTACATTAATAGATACTGGTTATCCGGGACAAATTGATTATATTAAAGCTGAATTAGAAAAAGATGGACTTGATATAAATAATATAAAAACAATAATATTAACCCATCATGATATAGACCATATGGGAAATGTTAAAGCTATTTTAAAATTAGTGCCTAATGTTGAAGTAATTACTTTTGATAAAGAGGCTGATTATATTAATGGTAGTAAAACTCCAGGTAAAGTAGAGCATATGGAGAAAAACTTAAATAAACTAGATGAAAAAGGTAAAAAGTTTTATAATCTTTTTAAATTGTTCTATGATAATAACAAAATAGATGTTACTAAAACAGTAAATGACAATGATGTAATTAATAAAGGTGAAGATATTAGAGTTATTGCAACGCCAGGTCATACATTAGGTCATATGAGTTTATATATAGATAAATATAAATT
>JAEZAL010000276.1 GCA_023427705.1 Bacillota bacterium
CGTAGAGGAAACACTCCTTCCCATTCCGAACAGGAAAGTTAAGCTCTACAGCGCCGATGGTACTGCACGGGAAACTGTGTGGGAGAGTAGGACGTTGCCAGGTTATTGAAAGACTTAAGATTTATCTTAAGTCTTTTTTGTTATATTGAAAATTATAGATTTATTTAAGCATAGATCTATAATTTTTTTTGTTTAAAAGTAATGTTAAGGTTTTATATTCCTTCTATAAATTGTTAATTATTTTTGAATTTTATGGAGTAATTTGAAATACATACTATGGGATGATATAATAAAAAAGAAAATATGTGAAATTAATGGGAAAATTATGTTTATTTAAGGGGTGAGAGTGGTATGGAAAGAAAAAAAGTAGAAAAAAATGTAGCTAAGAACGGAGAACTTAATAATAAAGATATTAAATTATTCCATGAAGGAAAAAACTTTAAAAGTTATAGTTTCATGGGAGCTCATTGCATTAGTGAAAATAGACGTAGAGGAGTAAGATTTACTACTTGGGCACCAAAAGCTTCAGAAATATACGTAGTTGGAGATTTTTGTGAATTTAAGCCTTTAGAAGAATATAAAATGGAGAGAGTTAATAAATCAGGCTTGTGGAGTCTATTTATACCTGGTATTAAGGCTGGAACTAAATATAAATACTTTATTGTAAATAAGGATTCTGGAAATGGAAAATATAAAGCTGATCCTTATGCAATGTTTTCAGAATTAAGACCAAATACTGCATCTATAATTAGTGAAGAATCTAAATTTAGGTGGTCTGATAAAAAGTGGCTAAATAAAAGAGAAAAAGAAAATATATATAAATCTCCAATTAATATATATGAGATGCATTTAGGGTCATGGAAAAGAAAAAATGGAGAACTTCTTACTTATAAGGAATTATGTGATGTATTACCAGAATATTTAGTAGAAATGGGATATACTCATGTGGAGTTTATGCCATTAACAGAGCATCCATTAGATGCTTCATGGGGATATCAAGCTACAGGTTATTATTCTGTAACTAGTAGATATGGAAATCCAAAAGAACTAAAAGAACTTATCAATACTCTTCATAAAAATAATATTGGGGTAATTTTAGACTGGGTACCAGGTCATTTCTGTAAGGATGATCACGGTTTATATATGTTTGATGGAAGTCCAACATATGAGTATGAAGAAGGTTGGAAGGGAGAAAATAAAGGCTGGGGAACTGCTAATTTTGATTTAGGAAGACCGGAAGTAAAAAGCTTTTTAATTTCTAATGCATTATTTTGGTTCAAAGAATTTCATATAGATGGATTAAGAGTTGATGCTGTATCTAATATGATATATCTAAACTATGGTAGAAAAGAAGGCGAATGGAGACCAAATGTATTTGGTGGAGATGGCTGTTTAGAGGGGATAGAATTCTTAAAAGAGCTAAATAGAGCTGTATTTTCAGAGTTTAACAATGCACTTATGATAGCGGAAGAATCAACTTCTTGGGCAAATGTCACTAAACCAATAGAAGACGGTGGATTAGGATTTAACTTTAAATGGAATATGGGTTGGATGAATGACACACTAGAATATGTTGAAATGGATCCTATTTATAGAAAGCATCACCATAGTAAAATGACTTTTTCAATGATGTATAATTACTCGGAAAACTTTATATTACCTATATCTCATGATGAGGTAGTACATGGTAAAAAATCTTTAGTAGATAAAATGTGGGGAGATTATTGGAATAAGTTTGCTGGATTAAGATTATATCTAGCATATATGATGGGGCATCCAGGTAAAAAATTAACTTTCATGGGATATGAATTTGTAGAATTTATAGAGTGGAGAGAATATGAAGAACTTGAGTGGAAGTTAATAGATAAATTTGAAATGCATAAGAATACACAACTATTCTCTAAAGAACTTAATAAGTTTTATAAAGAAAATAAAGCACTTTGGGAGTTAGATTATGATTTCTCAGGATTCGAATGGATAGATGCAGATAATGCGGATCAAAGTATATATACATTTGTAAGAAAGAGTAGTGATATTGAGGATACTCTTATATTTGTATGTAACTTTACTCCTGTTGTTTATCATGATTTTAGAGTAGGAGTGCCATTTAAGGGAGAATATAAAGAAGTATTTAATACAGATAAGGGTATATATGGGGGATCTAATCAAATAAACACAGAAGCAATAACTTCTGATGATATTGGATGTCATAATAAGCCATATTCAATATCAATAAAAGTACCTCCTATGGCTGCATCAATATTTAAAATAACAAAATTAGATTAAAAGGGAAATGAGGATGAGTAGACTTGAAGATTTTATTTGCTGCTTCAGAGGCTAATCCATTTATAAAAACAGGAGGATTAGGCGATGTTATGGGTGCTCTTCCGGTATCTCTAAAGGAATTAGGGGCCGATGCAAGAGTTATAATTCCTAAATACAGAGATATTAATGAAGAAATAAAAAGTAAGTTAAAATATATAAAAAACTTTACTGTAAAAGTAGGTTGGAGAAACCAATATTGTGGGATTTTTGAATATGATTACGAAGGTGTTAAGTTTTATTTAATTGACAATGAGTATTACTTCAAAAGAGGGGGCTTATACGGATATTATGATGATGGTGAAAAGTTTGCTTTCTTTAGTAGAGCTGTGCTTGAATTTTTAAAGAATACTGATTGGACACCTGATATAGTCCATTGTAATGACTGGCAAACAGCTATGGTACCAGTACTTCATAAACTAGAATATATACGTGATGAAAAGTTTAAAAATATGAAAACTATTCTTTCAATACATAACTTATTTTTTAAAGGTATGTATTCACCAGAAGTATTACCAGAACTTTTTGGGTATGATTATGAACCCTACTTTAATGGAAGCTTAGAACATAATGGGGCAGTGAGCTTCTTAAAGGGTGGAATTAATTATGCTGATAGAGTAACGACTGTTAGCAAGAGCTATGCAGAGGAAATAAAGACTCCTGAGTATGGAGAGCAACTTGATGGTTTATTAAGATATAGAGGAGACTTTTTAGAGGGAATAGTAAATGGAATAGACTATAAAGAGTATGATCCTGAAAATGATAAGTATATTAAATATAAGTATAATTTAAAGTCTATAACTAAAAAGGCACGTAATAAAGAAGAATTACAAAAGGAGCTTAATTTACCTGTAAATAAAAAGGTTCCAATGATAGGAATGGTTTCAAGATTAACTCATCAAAAAGGTTGTGATTTAATAACTAGAATGCTTGATGAATTACTTAAAGACGATGTTCAAGTGGTTATTCTTGGAACAGGAGATTATATGTATGAAGAAAGTTTTAAGAGCTTTGCTAGCAGATATCCAGATAAGTTTAGTGCAAATATAAAATTTAGCAATGAGCTAGCTCATAAGATTTATGCAGCTTCTGATATGTTTTTAATGCCATCATTATTTGAGCCATGTGGACTAGGACAACTTATAGCACTTAGATATGGAACTGTACCTATTGTTAGAGAAACTGGCGGATTAAAGGATACAGTAACTCCATATAATGAATTCGATGAAACTGGTAATGGGTTTGGTTTTAGGAATTACTCATCTGAAGAGCTTTTAAACATAACTAGATATGCTTTAAGTATTTTTAAAGATAAAAGTAAATGGAAAAATATAGTTAAGAATGCTATAGAATCAGATAATAGTTGGGAAAAATCAGCTAAAGAATATATAAGATTATACGATGAATTGATAAAAAATAATTAACAAAAGGTATTGATAAAAAATTTATATTAGAGAGAGGCAAGCAAATGGGAAAAAAAGAAATTGTTGCAATGATATTAGCAGGGGGACAAGGATCTAGATTAGGAGTTTTGACTAAAGATATTGCAAAACCAGCTGTTCCTTTTGGAGGAAAATATAGAATTATAGATTTTCCTTTAAGTAATTGTTCTAATTCAGGAATTTATACTGTAGGAGTATTAACTCAATATAAGCCATTAGACTTAAATGCTTATATTGGAATTGGAGATCCATGGGATTTAGATAGACGAGATGGCGGAGTAACAATACTACCACCTTATCAAGGAGAAAAGGGTGGAGCATGGTATAAAGGAACTGCTAATGCAATTTACCAAAATATCCAATTTGTAGATAGATATGAACCTGAATATGTTTTAATACTATCAGGAGATCATATCTATAAGATGGACTATTATAAAATGTTAGATTTTCATAAAGATCATAATGCAGATGCAACAATTGCAGTAATAGATGTACCACTAGAAGAAGCAAGTAGATTTGGAATTATGAATACTAATGAAGATAGTACTATTTATGAATTTGAAGAAAAACCTAAGAATCCAAAGAGTACAAATGCATCAATGGGAGTATATATATTTAAGTGGTCAGTATTAAAGGATTATTTAATACAAGATGAATTAGATAAAGATTCAAGTAATGACTTTGGTAAAAATATAATTCCGAAGATGCTAGATTCAGGAAGAAAGTTAGTTGCATATCCATTTAAGGGTTATTGGAAAGATGTAGGAACAATAGATAGCTTATGGGAAGCAAATATGGACCTATTAAAGCTAGATAATGAATTAAATTTATATGATAGTGATTGGAAGATTTATTCTCAAAATCAAGTAAGACCAGCTCAATATATAGGAGAAAATGCTAAAGTAGCTAATTCATTAATAGTTGAAGGTTGTATAGTAAATGGAGATGTAGAAGATTCTATATTATCTCAAGGAGTATCTGTTGGAAAAAATACAGTCATAAAGAATTCAGTAATAATGCCTAATGCTAAAATAGGGGATAATGTAATAATAGAGAGAGCAATAATAGGAAATGATTCAGTGATAAGCAATGATTGTCATATTGGAGATGGAAAAAATATAGAAGTAGTTGGTGCATACCAATGTGTAATTAAATAATACATTAATAAGAATGAAGTAATTTAATTTTGGAGGAAAATCAATATGATGAAAAATTGTTTAGGAATTATAAATTTAGATGAAAGTAAAAATAGAATGGACGAGTTAGTTAGAAATAGAACATTAGCATCAATTCCATTAGCATCAAGATATAGAATAATAGATTTTGTTCTATCTAACATGGCTAATTCAGGTATAGAAGATATAGCAATATTTACTGAAAATAAATCAAGATCATTAGTTGAACATTTAACTAATGGTAGACCATGGGACCTTGATAGAAAAAAAGATGGTCTTAGAGTATTTAATTTTGGAGATAATAACCCAGATTCTGATGATGTGCATAATTTTATAGATAACATAAAATATTTTGAGAAGAGTGGAAAAGAATATGTTATAATGAGCCCTTCTTATATGATTTGCAATATAGATTATAGTGAAGTAGTAAAACATCATATTAATTCTGGAAATGATATAACTATAGTATATAAGAATGTTGAAATTGCAAATAAAAGATTTTCAAGATGTAAAACAGTTAATATAGATGAAGATAACAGAGTGATAAGTATAGGAGAAAATATTTCTAGAGATAAAGATGCAAGCATAAATATGGAAATGTATATAATGAAAACAGATTTATTCTTAAATATAGTACATGATTGCATTAAAACAGGAAAATATAGAAAAGTTAAAAGATATATAGCAAATAACCTAGATAATCTTTTAGTTGGAGCATATGAGTTTAAAGGATACTTATCTTGTATTAATTCTGTAAAATCTTACTTTGATACTAATTTAGAATTATTGGATCAAAATAAATATAAGGAGTTATTCCATAATGGTAATCCAATATACACTAAGTCTAAGGATGAACCACCTACACAATATACAAAAAATAGTTTAGTAACTAATTCTACTATAGGTAATGGATCTTATATAGAAGGTGAAGTTAAAAATTGTATAATTGGAAGAAGAGTAATAGTACAAAAGGGAGCAAAGCTTGAAAATTGTATTATATTAGATAACTCAGTAGTAGGTACTAATGTAACGATGAGCAATGTAATAGCTGATAAATATTCATTAATTCCAGGAAGCAGAGTTATAAGAGGAACAGAAGATAATCCAGTTACTATACAAACTAATAATGAATATTATCGTTAGTATTTAAATATTAATAACAAAGAATTAAAAAGAATATAATTAAGACAGTAATTATTATAAATTTAAATAATTACTGTCTTTTTTAATTATGATATATTATCGAATAGTACTTATATTAAATAAAACTTATTATTTATTTAATACAAGTCCTTTACTTCTTATACAAGTACACTCTCTAGCTTCAGTTGTGTGTAAGCATTGGTATTTTACTTTTTTAGGAGCCTGTATTTCTTTAGGCTTATTATTAGTTTTTTCTTGTGAACTCATCTCGTACACTCCTTTAAAATAGTTTATTATATTGATATTATATATTAATAGATATTAATTATCAACAAATTTAAAAATGAGTACTATTAAAAAGGAAAAAGATATCAACAATTAACTAAGTTTTTAATAGTAAATTTGTTAATAACTTTTTTTATATGTGGATAATTTATATATAGTTTTGAGAATTAAATTAGAATATCTTTTTTTGTAAAGTTAATATGTGAAATTGTATAAGCAATAACAGATGTTAATGTCATGCAAATTATTCCGTTTACTATTGTTAAATTTGTATTCTGATACATTAGTGGAAGATTAGAGTTTATAACACTACTTGAATCAGCATAAGTTGTGAATAGTAAATGACTATAATCTCTGATAGTTCCAATTGTCTGTGCTCCAATAGTTAAGAAGATAGTTAATATAACTGAAACTGCCATTGATATCATACTACTCTTAAAGATAGTAGAAATCATAAATACTACTGAGCAAGCTGTTATTATGAAGATAGTCTGATATCCAAAACTTCTTAGAACAAATTCATTATTTGTTACCATTTTAGATGTGTTAGGAACTTGCTCCATAATCATTTCTTGAGAATTTTGATCAAATTGCTTTTCATATTTTTGTTCAATTCTAACTGGATAGTTTGATGCTTCTATATTATTAGTAATATTGACTATGCCAATACCTATAATTTGAGGAAGAATTATTAATGATAGAACTGTAACTACAGAAACAATGAATTTAGAAAATAAAATTTTTCCTCTTTTAACTGGTTGAACAAGTAAAAATTTTAGAGTTGCAGGAGTGTATTCACCTGAAACCATATCACTCATAAATACAGATATTCCAGCAATTAATAAACCTAAACCGAAAAAGTTACTTAAATTATTAAAGAAATTAAACTCGGTATACTCCCAGCCTTGTAAAGGCATAATATTATTATCTTTTAAATATTTGTAATCCTCTAATTGCTGTTTTGATTGTGCATACCATCTTTTATTCCACTCATTAACTCCATTTTCTTCATAATCTTTTATGGTTGTTTCAAGATTTTTTATTGTTTCATCTAGCTCCTTCTTCCATGCATCTTCAGAAATTCCATTTTTGATTATTTCTTTATTATCCTCTATTTGTTTTAATAAACTTGATTCTATTTCTCTTGAACTATTAAGCCAGTTATTATCTCCATCAGCTTCAGCTCTTTTTATATCATTCCTTATATATGTCAATTGTTCTTCTGCTTGTTTTATTTGATACTCAGGAGATATCCATTCTCTCATATTTTTATCAGTCATCCATGTACCAAAAGCTGTTATTCCAATGAAGGATATAAATAACCCAAAAACTATCCAAGTTTTAGATCTTTTAAATATTTTTATAAATTCATTTTTTATAAGAGACAGCATAATTATCTTATACCTCCTTCTACTAATTCCATATATCTTTGTTCCAAGCCCTTTCTAAGTTTATATACTTCTTTTATTTGATAATTTTTGTTTACAAGATGTTTTATTAATTTTGGTGTTGTGTTAGATAATAATATGATTTCTATTCCCTTCTCTGATTTTTTTACAGAATTAATATATTCAATTTTTCTTAATTCATTTAATTCTATTTCTTCATTAATATTTAGGAAGATTATATCAGTATCAGTTGTCATAGAATCATCTATTACATTTTCTACTGATTTTATTGTTCCATTGTTTATAAAAGCAACTCTATCACATAAATATTGAACTTCTGATAATATATGTGAAGATATAAAAACAGCCATTCCTTTTTCTTTAGCAGCTTTTTTAACCACTTCTCTAAAGTCTAATATTCCAGATGGATCTAATCCGTTAGTAGGCTCATCTAATATTAGAAGTTTTGGTTTAGATAGAAGAGATGCAGCGAGTCCTAGACGTTGTTTCATTCCTAAAGAATATTTTTTAACTTTATCATCAATCCTATCTTCAAGACCTACTAATTTTATAGTTTCTTCAACATCATACTTTGGAATATTTCTGATTCTAGCTATTTGCATCAAATTTTCTCTACCAGATAAATATTTATATAATTCTGGGTTTTCAACAACCGCTCCAACTTCTCGTAATGCTTTTTCTGTATCATTTTTTAAATCATGTCCACAAACAAATATATTACCTTCATCAGGATGAATCATTCCAACAAGCATTCTTATTGTAGTTGTTTTTCCAGCACCATTAGGACCTAAGAATCCAAATATCTCACCTTCTTCTATAGAGAAGGAAATGTCTTTAATTATTGCTCTTTTCCCAAGAGTTTTTTTTAGGTTATTAACTTCTAAAACTTTCAATTTTATCCCTCCAAATATATATTTCACTACTAATGTTAGAGTTAAAACCTTAATTTTATAGTAAAAGAAACCTTAATATATGCTTAATATAATCTTAATTCAATTTTATTTAAAAATAATTATATAAAGAAATAATTTTTTGAAGAATAATATAAGATTTTAAGAATTAGAGATGAAAAATAGCAAAGAGCACTATTTATATTAATATGGTATATATGGTAAATAATAGAAAAATATGATATAATCATTTTTAAAAGATTATGTTAAGTTTAATGGAGGGATCAGTATGTCACAAGTAGCAATAAATAATATGGAAAATGAAGAACTTATTAAAAAAGATATTGAGCTATTCCATAATGGAGAAAATATTAAAAGTTATAACTTTATGGGGGCTCATATTACAAGTGAAAATAGACGAAGGGGAGTAAGATTTACAACTTGGGCTCCTAATGCTTCAAATGTATATGTTGTTGGAGATTTTTGTGATTTTAAACCTTTAGAAGAATATAAAATGATAAGAATAAATAACAACGGATTGTGGAGCTTATTTATTCCTGGAATTAAGGAAGGAGTTAAATATAAGTACTATATTATTAATAAAAATTCTGGAGACGGAAAATATAAGTCAGATCCATATGCATTATACTCTGAACTTAGACCTAATACTGCATCAATCGTTGCTGGGGAATCTAAATTTAGATGGTCTGATAAGAAATGGTTAAATAAAAGAGATAAGATAAAAATTTTAGAGGAACCAGTTAATATATATGAAATGCATTTAGGATCATGGAGAAGGATACAAGGAGAATTTATAACATATAAGGAATTATGTCAGTATTTACCTAAGTATTTAACTGAAATGGGATATACTCATGTAGAATTTATGCCTTTATCAGAGCATCCATTAGATGCATCTTGGGGATATCAAAGTACAGGATATTATTCTGTCACTAGTAGATATGGTAATCCTAAAGAACTTAAAGAATTAATTAATGAACTTCATAAAAATGATATAGGAGTAATTTTAGATTGGGTTCCAGGGCATTTTTGCAAAGATGAACATGGGTTGTATATGTTTGACGGAAGCCCAACTTATGAGTATGAAGAAGCTTGGAAAGCTGATAATAAAGGTTGGGGAACTGCAAATTTTGATTTAGGAAAACCTGAAGTAAAAAGTTTTTTAATTTCTAATGCATTCTTTTGGATAAAAGAATTTCATATAGATGGATTAAGAGTAGATGCTGTTTCGAATATGATTTATTTAAGTTATGGGAAAAAAGATGGAGAATGGAAGCCTAATATTTATGGTGGAGACGGATGCTTAGAAGGCATAGAGTTTTTGAAGGACTTAAATTCATATATAGCTAACGAATTTAAAAATATATTGATGATAGCTGAAGAAGCCACAGCTTGGCCAAATATTACTAAGCCTATAGAAAGTGGTGGTCTTGGATTTAATTTGAAATGGAATATGGGATGGATGAATGACACGTTAAGTTATGTAAAGTTGGATCCTATATATAGAAAAAATTATCATAATAAAATTACTTTTTCAATGATGTATAACTACTCTGAAAACTTTGTTTTACCAATATCTCATGATGAAGTTGTCCACGGGAAAAGATCTTTAGTAGATAAAATGTGGGGAGATTATTGGAATAAATTCGCAGGTTTAAGACTATATTTAACATATATGATAGGTCATCCAGGTAAAAAGTTAACTTTTATGGGGTGTGAATTTGCTCAATTTATAGAGTGGAGAGAATATGAAGAATTAGAATGGAAGCTAATTGATAATTTTAAGATGCATAAAGATACTCAAATATTTGTAAAGAAATTAAATAACTTTTATAAAGAAAATAAAGCTCTTTGGGAATTAGATTATAATGATTTAGGTTTTAAATGGATAGACTCTAATAATTCTAATCAAAGTATTTTTGTTTTTAGTAGAAGAGGTAAACATATTGAAGATACATTGATTTTTATATGTAACTTTACACCTGTGGTTTATCATGATTATAGAGTTGGAGTTCCATATAAAGCTATGTATCAAGAAGTATTTAACACGGATTCAGCTGAATTTGGAGGTTCTAATCAGCTGAATGAATCTATATTAGTTTCAGATGACATAAAGTATCACAATGGAGCATATTCAATATCTATAAAGGTACCACCTATGGCTACGTCAATATTTAAAATTTATAAAATAGAGGATGGAGAATTTAAGGGGGAGTAATATTGAATATTTTATTTGTAGCATCAGAAGCACATCCATTTATAAAAACAGGTGGATTAGGCGATGTAATGGGAGCACTTCCTGTATCATTAAAAAATTTAGGTGTAGATGCAAGAGTAGTAATTCCTAATTATAGAGATATTAGGGAAGATATTAAACATAATTTCAAATTTATTGATAGTTTCAATGTTAAGGTTGGATGGAGAGTTCAGTATTGTGGAGTATTTGAATATGAATACGAAGGCACAAAATACTTTTTTTTAGATAATGAATATTATTTTAAAAGAAGTGGATTATATGGATATTATGATGATGGTGAAAAGTTTGCGTTTTTTAGTAGAGCAGTTCTTGAGTTTATAAATCATATAGATTGGACACCAGATATAATACATTGCAATGATTGGCAAACAGCCATGATTCCTGTACTTCATAAATTAGAGTATATAAATGAAGATAAATTTAAAAATATAAAAACCATATTCTCAATTCATAACTTATTCTTTAAAGGAATGTTTAATCCTAATGTCTTACCAGAATTATTTGGTTATGATTATGAGCCTTTCCTAAATGGGAGTTTAGAGCATGATGGGGCGGTTAGCTTCCTAAAGGGAGGAATAAATTATTCTGATAAAGTAACTACCGTTAGTAAGACATATGCAAGAGAGATAAAAACATCTGAATATGGAGAGGGATTAGAGGGATTATTACAATATAGAGGAGATTTTTTAGAGGGAATAGTTAATGGTATAGACTATAAGGAATATAATCCGGAGTCAGATAAATATATATATATAAACTATGATATTGAAAGTTTAAGTAACAAAAAATTAAATAAGGAAGATTTACAAAAGCAACTTAATCTACCTGTAAATAAAGAAATTCCTATGATAGGGATAGTATCAAGATTAACTCATCAAAAAGGCTGCGATTTAATTATCAGAATTCTAGATGATTTATTAAAAGAAGATGTTCAAGTTGTTATTCTTGGAACAGGTGATTATATATATGAAAAAAGCCTTAAAAGCTTTGGTGATAAATATCCAAACAAATTAAGCTCAAATATAATGTTTAGTAATGAATTAGCGCATAAGATATATGCTTCATCAGATATGTTTCTAATGCCATCATTATTTGAACCTTGTGGGCTTGGTCAACTTATTGCTCTTAGATATGGAAGTATTCCTATAGTAAGAGAAACGGGAGGATTAAAAGATACTGTAATACCTTATAACGAATATACAGAAGAAGGAAATGGTTTTGGATTTAGAAATTATTCACATAATGAACTTTTAAATATAATTAAATATGCATTAAGTATTTTTAATAGTAAAGATAGATGGGATAAAATAGTTAATAATGCTATGAACTCAGATAATAGTTGGGAGAAATCTGCAAAAGAGTATATAAGATTATATAAGGAGATGTTATAAGAGAATTTTAAATAATATAAAAATTTGGGTATAGGAGAGGGATGAATAATGAGGAAAAAAGAAATTGTAGCAATGATTTTAGCTGGTGGACAAGGTTCAAGGCTTGGAAAGTTAACTAAAAATATAGCAAAGCCAGCAGTACCATTTGGAGGTAAATATAGGATTATAGATTTTCCTTTAAGTAATTGCTCTAATTCAGGGATTTATACAGTTGGAGTATTAACTCAGTATAAACCATTGGATTTAAATAATCATATTGGTATTGGAGATCCATGGGATTTAGATAGGCGTGATGGAGGAGTATCTATATTACCACCGTATCAAGAAGAAAATGGCGGAGATTGGTACAAGGGAACTGCAAATGCAATTTATCAAAATATTGAATTTATAGACAGATATGATCCAGAATATGTACTTATTTTATCAGGAGATCATATTTACAAAATGGATTACTATAAGATGTTAGAATTTCATAAAGAAAATGATGCCGATGCTACTATTGCAGTTATAGATGTTCCTATAGAAGAGGCGAGTAGATTTGGAATAATGAATACTAGAGAAGATAATTCTATATATGAATTTGAAGAAAAACCAGATAACCCCAAGAGTACTAATGCATCTATGGGGATATATATTTTTAATTGGTCAATTCTAAAAAAATATCTAAATGAAGATGAGAAAGATAATAGTTCAAATAATGATTTTGGAAAGAATATAATTCCTAATATGCTAAGCGGTGGTAGGAAGTTAATTGCTTATCCATTTAAAGGATATTGGAAAGATGTAGGAACTATTCAAAGCTTATGGGAAGCTAATATGGATTTACTAAAGTTAGATAATAAATTAAATCTATATGATAGAGAATGGAAGATTTATTCTCAAAATGAAGTTAGACCAGCACATTATATAGGAGAAAATGCAAAGATAATTAACTCTCTTATTGTTGAAGGTTGCATTATAAATGGGAAAGTAGAAAACTCCGTATTGTCTCAAGGAGTTTATGTTGGTAAAAATACAGTAATAATTGATTCTGTAATAATGCCAAATGTACAAATAGGAGATAATGTTAGAATAGAAAAAGCTATTATAGGAAATAATGCTATAATAAATCATGGGTGCATAATTAAGAATTCAAATGATATAGAAGTTATTGGAGCTTATCAGTATGTTGTTAATAAAGTAAATTTACGTTATAAAGAAATAACAGAAAAAAGTCAAACTGTTAATATGTAAGGGGGAGGGAATAATGAAGAACTGCTTAGGAATCATAAACTTAGATGAAAATGAAAGTAGAATGGGTGAACTTGTTAGGTATAGAACGCTTGCTTCAGTACCTCTTTCAGCTAGGTATAGAGTTATAGATTTTATATTATCTAATATGGCTAATTCAGGAATAGAAAGCATTGGTATTTTTACTGAAAATAAATCTAGGTCACTAATAAATCATCTTACTAATGGGAGGCCATGGGATCTTCATAGAAAACGAGACGGTCTTAGAGTATTCAATTTTGGTGATTATCATCCTAATATTGATGATGCTCATAATTTCTCAGACAATATAGAGTTTATTGAACAAAGTAAAAAAGAATATGTACTTATTGCTCCATCTTATATGATTTGTAATATAGACTTTAATGATTCATTAAGATATCATATTAAATCCAAGAATGATGTAACAATTATATATAAGGATATTTATAATGCGGACAAACAGTTTCTTGAATGCGAAATACTTAATATTAATGATAATAATAGAGTAATAAGTATAGGTGAAAATATAGGTAGGGAAAAGAATTCAAAAATAAATATGGATATGTATATTATGAAAGTAGATTTGTTTATCAATATTATACATGAATGTATAAGGAAGGGAATTGATAAAAAAATTAAAGGATATATAGCTGCAAATTTAAGAGACCTAAAGGTTGGAGGCTTTGAGTTTGATGGTTATTTATCATGTATCAATTCAATAAAAGCTTACTTTGATACAAACTTAGATATACTGAATCAAAATATAAATAAGGAACTATTTTATAATAATAAGCCGATTTATACTAAATCACAGGATGAGCCACCAACTTTATATACTGAAATTAGCCTTGTATCAAATTCAATAGTTGCAAATGGTTCATATATTGAGGGAGAAATTAAAAATTGTATTATAGGAAGAAATGTAATAATAGAAAAAGGTGCAAAATTAGAAAATTGCATTATAATGCAAAGTTCTGTAATAAAATCTAATGTAAAAATGAATAATGTGATAGTTGATAAAGGAACAGTAGTAAATTCTAATAAAATATTTAGTGGAGACGAAGATTATCCTGTGACTATACAAAGAAAAAGTATTTTATAAGTTTCAAGTTATTAAGAAGAGGTGAATAAAATTAGATATATTCCAATTTTATTCACCTATTATAGTATACTTTTAATAGAATTTAATATCAAATGTACCAGGTGTATCAATAATAGAATAAGATAGGAATAAAAAGAAAAAAGAAGTATATTAAATATATTTTCGTTATTTTAAGGCTTATTAAAAAAATAACTATTAAATTAAATGTTAAGATAAATCTCGTTCCAGAGAGATACATCTCAAGTGAACAAGCTACTAAAAAGATTTTAAAAAGTAGTTGACAAACAAATCTTTAAGTAGTAAGATATAAAAGTCGCTTGAGGGCGACGAAGAAAAATGGTCTTTGAAAATTGAACAGAAAATAAGTTAAGTAAAATAAACCAGCAATTCTTTTAAGTCTTAAAATTAAGACTCAAAGTAATTTGAGCAACAGAT
>JAEZAL010000317.1 GCA_023427705.1 Bacillota bacterium
CTTGTTGTTTTATATTATCTTTTTATACTACTCTTTATTCTTTCTCTTCCTCTACTTAATCGCTTATATACTAAGTCCTTACTTAACCCTAAGTCCCTAGAAATCTTATCTATCGACTCTTCAAATAGATACTTTTTTATAAATATATTTTTATCTTCATCCTTTAAACTATCTAATAAAAGATAGAATTCTTCATTATCTACTTCTATATTTTCATTTATTTCAGTATCTATAATTTCCTCCTTAAGTTCTAAAGTTATTCCCCTTTTATTTATCTTTCTTTTATAATCAATAGCTTTATATTTTGCCACTGAAATTAAAAAATTTCTTAAACTTCCTTTTGTACTATCATAACAATCTATATTTCTCCAAATGGCTATTAAAACATCATTAAAGCATTCATCTATATCATTTATCTCTGAGTAATTACAAAGTATCTTGCTTATTACTCCATAAATTAATTTTCCATAAGTTCTCGATAAATTGTCTAATGCAAATTCTTCTCCATTGATTAAATCTAAAAGTATTTCATTATCATCCAAAATGCGCTCCCCCTACAGAAAATTATTTATATTTACTAGACAAATATTCTTGTATATCGTCACAATCTTCATTTCTTATTAATAAATCTTTAAACTTACCATTAGCAAATTCTATAAGAACTTCTGATTCAAGTTTTCTTCTAGTAATAAAAAAATAAGAAATAGGTATCATTGAAATTAAATAAGCACTGTACTTTATTAATTCTGATTTATTTGCTAACATATATGCAAACATTGATAGTACTGTTGATAATAAATGTGCCATAAAAAATAAAAATACTAGGTTTGCTATTGCTCCTATCTTACTTCTCTTATAATCTAATTGAAATTTAAATCTGTATTTCTTCTTAACATCTGTCCCAACAATCATTTCTTTTATTTCTTCTTTATTATATATTTTTACTCCCTGCATTCTATTATAGTAATTTGCATTAACTAATATAATTCTTTTATTTGTACAAAACATTAATATATTAAAAGAATAACCATCTCCAGTCATAAAAGGTGCATTAACCATTATATTTACCCCAGTAGCTACTTTAAGCATCTCTGGATCAGTACCCTTTATTATCTTTTCTATTATTTCATCTTTTTCTAATATTTTTTCCTTAACATGAATACATGCTTCATTAAATTTTTCTTTTGCTAATTTTGTTTTAACATTGTTAGTTATACTGCTTATTTTTTTGTCTGGCATATTAGCAATATCCATATACTCTTTAATTTCTTCCTCATTATAATTAATTCCATTGAGTTCTTTAAATATTTCCCTATCACTCATATTAAATCTCCTTAATTATTTCTTATACCATATATACGAATCCAAATATTAATATTTGGACATTTTTTCATATAAAAATAAATTATTTATATCTATTTATCTTTGTTTTTACGTACCTTAAGTATATTTTTATTTTTTTATGAAATACTAAGTGCGAAATAAAATTTAGGAGGTACTTATGAAAGGTTTAATTTTGTCATTTCTAATGATAAGCACATTTGCAAATATAAACATAGTTTCACAGCATGAATCCGTCTCTACTAGTGTAATTATTACTGAACCTACTAAGAAAGATCAAGGATATAATGAGGACTATAAAACTATATTTAATAATATGAAAAAAGCAATGAATACTGCTCCTAATACAGATAATTATAATTTAAATTTCGTATTAGAGATGACACCTCATCATGAAGGTGGAATAAATATGGCAAAAGCAATAGTTAAGTATGGTTCTAATCCAGAAGTTAAGAAAATTGCTGAAAATATTATTACTTCACAAGAAGCTCAAATTCCGATTATGAAAGAATTAGCATCTAAATTCGAAAAAGAAAAACCTTCAGATAAACAAAATAATAAAAACTATATAAATGAATATAATAAAGTAAAAGAAACTATGTTTAATCAAATGGAAAGTGTTACAATAACTAATGATGCTGATGTAAACTTCCTTCAACAAATGATATATCATCATGAAGGTGCTATTGCTATGGCAAATAATATTCTAAAGTATACTAAAGATCCAGAGTTAAAAAAATTAGCTGAGAATATTGTTTCTAGCCAAAGTAAAGGCGTTAAAGAAATGAGAGCACTATTAAAAAAATTATAGAATATTAGAAGGAGCTTAAAATAGCTCCTTCTAATAATTATTTTTCTTCTTCTTAATTACTACTATTACAGTTAGTATAAAAATAATTAAACTTGCAACAGAAATTCCAACAAGTATATCACTCCAATAAGTCCAATTTAGAGCATTATTGTCTGCTAATACACCTTGAAACATAAGTCCTGCATACATTGCTAATCCACACAAAATATCCACTGCTAAATCTAAGGTTTGAATTACTTTTCTTATAGCATTATTATTCATTAAACTTTTTCTAATTCTTATTGCCTTATAAAAATTTATACATATTATAATAAATAGTACTATATATGCAGCAAATATCCATTGAAAATGTTGCATTACATCATCTAATGGTTTAATTTCTACCATAGCTATTCCTCCTTAATATTTCTTTTATACTTAATTTAATATACTCTGGGAAAAATACGGTTAATTCAGCATGGCTACTATAACTCTTTTTATCATAATTAGTCTCTAAATTGATATTTTTCATTTCTTCTAATAAAGGTTTTATATCTGACTCATATGTTTCTTCCTCTGTTGAATAATGAATATATACAGAGTTATTGTTATTCTTATTTAAATAAAGTTTATCCTTCATTAATTTATTAAGCTTATCTATTGAATCATTACTGCAATCCCCCATAATATACTCTAATATATTTTTGTGGTTAGGAAGATTCAAGTAATCTCCAAGATTATATTGTGGTGCTCCTACAATTATAAAATTATTTTTTCTTTCTAAACCAAAATATAAAGCAGAATATCCTCCCTTACTTGACCCAATATAAATTTCTTTTTCTGGTTTAATTTCATCTATTATTTTATTTATTAAAGCTCTTACATCTTCTTCAATCATAAAATCTTTATTTTTACCTAGATAATAAGCTCCTCTTCCATCAAATCCAAAATCATCTAAGATAAATAACTTATTGCACTTAAATTCATCTAGTGTTTTTATATAATTATATCTAGCCTTTTGCCCTATCTTTGTACAGGCTGAAAAAACTATTATTAACTCTTTCGAATTAATATTTTTTTCTAATAAATACTTAACTTCATACTTACTTCCTAAATATATTTGTTGTTTAAATCTCATTAAGTACTTTGTTTTTAACAAATCTATTCCTTTATTTACCTTACTTACTATATTCATTTATCTACCTCTCAAATAAACTCATAAAAAATAAAACAATGTTTATATTTAAGTAAACATTGTTAATAATTATATTATACCAAATAATTGTAAAATAATATTATATTATCCTTAATTTTCTAAATCTATTGTAGGATGCCATAATTTCTTGTTTTCTTGGTAAAGCCAAGCTACCTGAACCACCTTTTATTTTATCCATAGAAATTAACCCATTTCTTTTAATTTCATTATAAGTTTTGTCTACTGCTTCTTCTAAAGATAAATTTTGATTCATCATATTTTCTTCTATCCATTTCATAATAAATCCAATAGCGTTTAATTGCTCATTATCTACTATTTGCTCTACTGCTCTTAAATCAATATTTTCATTATTTATACTTATATTACTTAAGCCCATAGTCTTAATTTTTACACCTTTATAAGTACTTTCTATAGTTCCCTTTTGAAGTTTTCTGTTAAATCTTATATTTATAGATATATCTTTTTCTTCAATTCTCTTATTTATTTCTCCCCTCATAAGAGCCTTTGCTTCCTTTGTAACATCCTTTGCTTCATAATTATCCATTTGTATAACAGTATCTGCTACATCAAAATAGTCACCAGAACTTCCTATTACTAATATAGTTGAAATATCCCTTTGATTATATAAAGGTCTTACTATTTCAATAAATGGTGTTATTGGTTCCTTTTCCTTAGAAACTAGCCTTTGCATTAAGTG
>JAEZAL010000358.1 GCA_023427705.1 Bacillota bacterium
ATTATGTGTTACGCAGGAAAAGACATTGAAATGGAAAAATTCGAAGAGGCTTTAAAAAGGACTGAATCTAGAGGACCAGATATGACAAAGATACTAGCTTTACCATCTGGTGTTTTCGGATTCCAAAGACTTTCTATTATGGATTTAAGCACTAGTGGAATGCAGCCATTCACAAATAAAAAAGATGCTGTTATATGTAATGGAGAAATTTACGGATTTCGTGATATTAAGAAAAAGTTAATGAAAAAGGGATATAAGTTTGTTTCTGACAGTGATTGTGAAATACTACTTCCAATGTATTATGAATATGGACTAGATATGTTTTCAAAGTTAGATGCCGAATTTGCAACTATTATCTATGATGGGGAAAAAGATACTTATGTTGCAGCTAGAGATCCAATTGGAATTCGTCCATTATTTTATGGCTATTCTAAATCCGATAAAATACTTTTTGCAAGTGAAGCAAAGAACTTAGTAGGTCTTACAGATAAGATTATGCCATTTCCTCCAGGCTATTACTATGCTAATGGAAAATTCACATGTTATTGTGACATCACTGAAGTTGATGGAGATTATTGTAATGATAAATTAGAAGTTATATTTAAAAAAGTCAATGATAAATTAATATATGGAATAGAAAAACGTATGGATGCTGATGCACCAGTAGGTTTCTTATTAAGTGGTGGCTTAGATAGTTCATTAGTATGTGCAGTTGCTCAAAAATTACATCCTGAAAAGCCAATTAAAACATTTTGCATAGGTATGACAGAGGATGCTATTGATTTAAAATATGCTAAAGAAGTTGCAGATTATATAGGTAGTGAGCATACAGAATTCTATATGACAAAAGAAGAGGTTCTAAACTCTCTAGAAGAAGTTATAAAAATTCTTGGAACTTATGACATAACAACAATAAGAGCAAGTATGGGAATGTATTTACTTTGTAAAAAAATACATGAAAATACAGGTGTTAAAGTGCTTTTAACTGGTGAGATCTCTGATGAATTATTTGGATATAAATATACTGATTTTGCTCCAAATGCAGAAGAATTTCAAAATGAATCTAAAAAAAGAATAAATGAACTTTATATGTATGATGTTCTTCGTGCCGACCGTTGTATAAGCTCAAATTCTTTAGAAGCACGAGTTCCTTTTGGAGATTTAGATTTTGTAAAATATGTTATGTCTATTGACCCTGAAAAAAAATTAAATAAATACAATATGGGAAAATATCTTTTAAGACGTGCATTTGAAGGAGATTTCCTTCCAGAAAATATATTATATCGTGAAAAAGCAGCCTTTAGTGATGCTGTAGGACATTCTATGGTGGACTATCTAAAGGAATATGCTGAAGAAAAATATTCTGATAAAGATTTTGAAATCTTAACTGAAAAATATGATTATTACTCAAAACCATTTACAAAGGAATCTTTATTATATAGAGAAATATTTGAGGAATATTACCCTAACCAAGCAGAAATGATACTGGATTTTTGGATGCCTAATAAGTCTTGGGAAGGCTGTAACGTAAATGATCCTAGTGCAAGAGTATTATCAAACTATGGTGATAGTGGGAAATAGAATTTAAAATGAATAATGTAAAATGTAGAATGAAGGTAAAAATTCCTTAAGGAATTTTATAATTATTAATATTTTGTTATTTGGAGCTGTGATAGAATTTAATATGGCTTCTGCCACAGCTCCATTACCTTAAATATATAATCTACTAATTTGAATTATAAGTTTCTTTGTGAAGAAATTTTTACAATTTTTATTAGATTAAGTTTAGCAGCTAAAGTAGGAAGATTTTAAGAACTAATCTTTAAGTATTTAATCATTAATATCATTATTTATATACTTAGAGTTTTTTGCTAATATCAACTTTTTATTATTATCGTTGTTTCTCTCAATTAATTTTTTTATACTTTTTCCTTTTAAAATATTTATTACCATAGGAGCAAGTATAACCATAGCATCTCTATAGCCAAGCTCCATACTATTTTCTATAGTTTCTTTTTTTATATTAATGCTTCCTATTCCACTTAATATTTCTAATGGAGCAGATGGATAAATTTCAATTATATTGCTGCTATCAAAGCCTTTTTTATCTATTCTATTTTTATATGATAAATAGACAACAATAATAATATCACAGTTATATCTTTTTAATGGATTAATAGGTACATTGTCCACATTATCTTTTAAATATAAAGGTGAGTGTATTCCTCCATCTGCATATCTCATATCATCAATGATAATAGGTTTAAAAATATGAGGAATTGCACAAGATGCAAGAACTCGTTCCTTTATCTCTTCTTCATTACAATCATTTAACTTAAAATATTCTGCTCTTTCCTTATCTATGTTATATGCACAAGCATAAATTTCTTTACCACAATTTTTTATAACATCTATTTTAATATATTCCTCAATAAATTTTTTTACTCCAGCTTGAGATAATAATCCTATATCACTTAAATTAATTTGTTCAAATAAATTTCCTTCTGTTTTAATACTTTTAATTTTTTCTACTAATACAGGCACTTTTTTTGACCTTGTTTTCTCTTCATTTAGTAAAAGCCTTGAATAATTAAGATTACTCCAGCTAGTATTTATTACTTTTAAATCATCCATAGCAAAAAAAAGAGCATTTATTGCCCCTATAGATGTACCTGATATAACTTTTATATTATCTACTAGTGAAAGTTCCTTTAGTGCTTTATAAATACCAACTTCATAAGCCCCTTTAGCTCCCCCTCCAGATAATACTAGTCCTATTTTAATCTTAGATAAGTAATTCTCCATTCCAATTATACCCCTTATTAATTTTATCAGAGGCTGTTTTTCAACAGCCTCCTTATTTTTTAATTTAATTGTCTCTAGCTACTTGTATATCTAAATTCTATACTAGTTAAAAGCAATGCACCAGCAAAATCATCATTAGCTGATATACGCGCAACACTTAACAATGCGAAGTCTTCTGGTCTAACAAGTTCACACAAATCAAATTCTAACACATAGTGATTATAGTTAAAATTTCCTGGTGAGTCTTGAATAAGGATATTAAAGTTAGCAGTGGTTTTTAAATTATCTATACTTACAACACCATCAGCTCTAGCAAATACTGATGATAATCTTATAGAAAATCTAGTTCCTGTTGGAGTATTTGAATTATCAGTTAACAAATGAACAAATACTTTAGCTCTACTCCCTCTGCTAGAAGCATCTCTAGGCACACTGAAAGTAAGTGAATACTCTTCTGTATCACCCTGAGGAAGAAGCCACCCTAATATTCTAATACTAGAATCAGCAGTTCCAAGAGATACAGTATCAGGCTCAGTCTCTTCTCCATTATTTATTGATCCAGCATTAAATACTAATGATCTATTTTCTAATCCATAATCAAGGTTACTTTCATTTAACATATTACATCAGCTCCATATAAATATTAACCTTCACTATTACATTATATTACAGGCTGAAAATTATGTTACTCAAAAATAATATATTATATAATATTCCTTTCTAATATATCTGGAAGAACTATTGTAAATTTACTTCCCTTACCAACTTCACTTTCAAGCTTAATGTATCCACCATGAAGTTCTGCAATATATTTAACAAGAGTAAGCCCAATTCCACTACTACTTGCTTTAGTATAACTACCATCATTAAGTTGCGAAAATCGTTTAAATATAAATTCTTGATCTTCTTTTGATATTCCTAATCCTGTATCTTCTACAGTAATCTCAATATGATCGTGAATCTCCTTAATAAATACTCTTATTTCTCCACCTTTAGGAGTAAATTTAACTGCATTACCTAATAAATTAATTATAACACGTTCTATTTCAGTCCTATCAAAAGAAATAACTTTTTCTTCCATATCAGGATCTATTATAAGGGTTAATCCTTCTTCTTCTATAAATTTACTCATTGAAAGAGCAGTTTCTTCTACTACATATACTATATCATTGTCCTTTTTATCAATTACATAGTGGCCTGTCTCTATTTTTGAACTATCTATAATATCATTTATTATCTTTAGTAGGCTCTCACAATTTTTACTCATTATTTTCATGTATTCTTTAGATTTATCATATGGAATACATC
>JAEZAL010000369.1 GCA_023427705.1 Bacillota bacterium
GATGTACCTGATCCTTTTGCTATTCTCTTCTTTCTTGAAGAAGAACCAGCTAAAAGTTTTGGATTTCTTCTTTCCTTTGGAGTCATAGAAAAGATTATTGCTTTAACTCTAGCTAATTGTTTTTCACTAGCATCAAAATCTATATCTTTCATCTCCTTAGGTAATCCAGGTATCATTTCCATAATTTTGCTCAAAGAACCTAATTTTTTCATTTGCTCCATAGCTGCTAAATAATCATCATAAGTAAAATCATTTTCTAGCATTCTAGAACTTAATTCTTGAGCTTCCTTGTCATCAAAAGCTTGCTGAGCTTTTTCTATTAAAGATAAGACATCTCCCATCCCTAATATTCTTGAAGCCATTCTATCTGGATAGAAAACTTCAAAGTCGCTCATTTTTTCTCCTACACCAATAAATTTAATTGGTTTTTCTGTAATATGTCTAATTGATAAAGCTGCTCCACCTCTAGTATCCCCATCAAGTTTAGTTAAAATAACACCAGATATATCTAATGTACTATTAAACTTTTCAGCAACATTTACTGCATCTTGACCTGTCATAGAATCTACTACAAGCAAGATTTCTTGTGGTTTTACTTCAGCTTTAATAGACTCTAATTCATCCATAAGATTTTCATCTATATGAAGTCTACCAGCTGTATCTATTATTATTACATTATTTCCATTTTCCCTTGCATGAGCTATTCCTGCTTTTGCAATATCTACAGGGTTAACTTTATCACCCATTTGGAAAACTGGAATATCTATTTGCTTTCCAACTACCTCTAATTGCTTTATAGCAGCTGCCTATATATGTCACAGGCTACTAATAGAGGTTTTTTATTTTGCTTTCTAAGTTGTAGTGCTAGCTTTCCACTCATAGTAGTTTTACCTGCTCCTTGTAGACCAACCATCATTATTACAGTTGGACCTACTGAGTTAAAAGTAAGTTTGCTTTCACTACCTCCCATAAGTTCAGTAAGTTCTTCGTTAACAATTTTTATAACTTGTTGAGCTGGAGTTAAGCTATCTAAAACATCACCACCAACACACTTTTCACTTACTTTTGAAATAAATGATTTAACTACTTTAAAGTTAACATCTGCCTCAAGTAAAGCTAATTTTACTTCCCTCATGGCTTCTTTTATATCTTTTTCAGTTAGCTTTCCTTTACCTCTAAGTTTTTTAAAAGCTTCCTGTAATTTATCGGATAAACCTTCAAAAGCCATATTAAACCCTCCTATGATTTTATAACTCTTCTAATATATTTTTGTATTTTTTATAATCCTCTTCTGTAATAGAATATTTTTCTTTTATCTCTTTAAGAAGATTATTAATTATTTCTTCTTGCTTAAAACTTTTCTTAAGCAAATCAAGTTTCTCTTCATAGGATAGAAATTGTTTATAACATCTCTTTATTAAATCATGGATAGCTTGACGACTTGTGTTATTCAATTCAGCAATTTCAGCTAAGGATAAATCCTCATTATAATAAAGCTCCATAATCTTATATTGTTTTTCAGTTAATAATGAACCGTATAAATCCATTAATAATGAAATCTCAACCCTATCTTCCATTTCATCACCTTACCCACAAATGAGATTTTAGCAAAACAATTCTATACTGTCAAGTACTTTTACTTAACACCCTACATTTTTTTATTATCATTTAATTAATGTCTTATATAACATTATATTTTCTTATCTAATCCATTGTTTAAATTTGAAAAATGAAACAATGAAGGAATGAAAATATAATTTTCTTATCTTTCATTCTTTCATTTTTTAATTATTTCATTCTAGAACAGTGCTTCTGCAAAGCTTTCTGCATCGAATTCTTGTAAATCTTCTATTCCTTCTCCTACTCCTATATATTTTACAGGAATATTTAAAGAGTTCTTTATAGAAATTACAACTCCACCTTTAGCAGTTCCATCTAGCTTAGTTAATATTATACCATCAATAGGACATGCCTCCATAAATTGTTTTGCTTGTATTACAGCATTTTGTCCAGTTGTAGCATCTAAAACTAATAATGTTTCTTTGTTAGCACCTTCAAATTCTCTATCTATTATTCTACCTATTTTTGATAATTCATCCATAAGGTTTTTCTTATTATGAAGTCTACCAGCCGTATCACATATTAATAAGTCTGTATTTCTTGCTTTTGCAGCATTTACAGCATCAAAAACTACAGCAGCTGGATCTGACCCTTCACTATGTTTAATTAAATCTACACCTGCTCTTTGGCTCCACACTTCTAATTGATCTATAGCAGCAGCTCTAAATGTATCAGCAGCAGCTAAAAGCACCTTTTTTCCAGCATTTTTATTTTTAGCTGCAAGCTTACCTATTGATGTAGTTTTTCCAACTCCATTTACACCTATAACTAATAATACTTTTTTACCTACTTCTTCTTCATTTGATACTTCTTGTGTTCCTTCAAGCATCATTACCTTAATAACATCCTTTAACGCAGGATATACTTCATTAGGATCATTTATTTTTTCTTTTCTAATCTTATCTTTTAATCTATTAATTATTTCTATAGTTGTGTCCATCCCGATATCAGACATAACTAATATCTCTTCAAG
>JAEZAL010000041.1 GCA_023427705.1 Bacillota bacterium
AGCTGTAACTATAAGACTTTATAAAAATGATGTTGAAACTGATAAGTCATTAGTTTTAAATAAATCCAATAATTGGAAAGGTGCCTTTACTAATCTTCCTTATATTGACGAAAATGGAGTAATAAAGTATTCAGTAAAAGAAGATAAAATAGCTGGATATCAAGCAGCTATTTTAAGTAATGAAGATGGTAGTAAATTTACAATTAATAATTCATATAATCCAGAATTAATAAAAATTAGTGGTATTAAAACTTGGGTTGATGAATCAGGAAATGGTATTGAAGGAGAAGTTCCAGATATATTAATTACATTACAAAGAACTACAGCAGATAACTGGGATGATGCAAGTAAAATAGAAGATGTTCAAAGCATTACTTTAAAAAGTGGTGAAACTGAATATACCTTTGACAATCTTCCAAAGACAGCTACTAATTCTAAGGAATATAAGTATCGTGTAAGAGAGTCAAAAGTAGATGGATATGAACCAAAATATAACGAATATTTTGATATAATTAACATTTATACTCCAGGAGAAACTTCACTAACTGTAAATAAGTTATGGAATAACGTAAATATAGAAAATGACGTATTACCAGAAGTTACAGCAGTATTATATCAAGGTGATAAAGTATTTAGAACTGAAGTTTTAAACAAAGCAAATGGATATAGCTATACTTTTACTAACTTGCCTAAGTATGCAAAAACAGGTGCTGAATATAAATATACTGTTAAAGAGAATATGAAAGAAGGAACCGTTGGTTATGCTATTGAAGAAAAAGTTAATGAAGATGGTAGCGTAACTATAACTAATACTTTTAATAATGAGAAAATTAGTATTACAGGAAGTAAAGTATGGAAAGGTATTCCGAAGGATTCAGTAGTACCAGCAGTTACACTACGTCTTTACCAAAATGGAGTAGAACTTACAGAGAAAGCTATTACATTAAATAGTGGAGTAAAGGAAAGTGAAGTGTATTCATTTGATAATCTTCCTAAATATTCTACTGATGGTAAGGAGTATGTATATACAGTAAAAGAAGACACTGTAAATGGATATACATCTAGTGGTAAAGGTAATAAGGAAAATGGTTATATAATCACAAATACATTTATTCCTGAAACTACAACTGTTATGGGTCAAAAAACTTGGAGTGGAGTAGAAGATTTAAGTATTGTACCTACAATTACAATTAAATTACAAAGCTCACTTGATAATGGAGAAACTTGGACAGATGTGACAGATAAGGTAGTAGAATTAAAAGCTGGTAGTACTAAATATCAGTTTGATAATTTACCAAAGTATTCTTCAGATAGTAGGGAATATAAATATAAGGTAGTTGAAACTCCTATAGTTGGATATACTCCTTCAAATAATGGAAGCTACAATATTTTAAACACCTATGAACCAGAAGAAACTTTAATTAGGGTTACTAAGAAGTGGAGCAATGTAGATCCTAATACAAATACTGTTCCAGAAGTTAATATTATATTAAAACAAGATGGAAGAGATATTAGTAGTATAGTTTTAGATAAGGGAAATGGATATACTCATATTTTTGATAAGTTAGCTAAGTATGCTCCAACTGGAAAAGAATATGTATATACTGTTGATGAAGTTTTATCAGATGATGCTATAGGATATACAAAGAAAATTACATCAGGAAATGATGGATATATAGTTGAAAATATTTTTGATAATACAACTATAGATATAAACTTTACTAAGATATGGGAAGGCATTAATAAGGATTCAGAAGTGCCAGAAATTAAAGTATATTTATATCAAGATGGTAAGGAATATAGAACAGCAACATTAAGTGCTGGAGTAAAGATTGATGGCAAAGAAGCTTATGTATTTGAAGATCTTCCTAAGTACTCAACAACTGGCGAAGAATATACTTATAAAGTTGTTGAAGAAGTTCCAAGTGGATATATTTCAACTGGTAATTCAGATGTAGATGATACTAATAATGCAAGTATTACTAATACATTTGATAAAGGAAGCATCAACGTTCCTTTAGAGAAAAAATGGGTAGGTGTACCTAATGAGAATATAGTACCAACTATTACTCTTACATTAGAATCTTTATTAGAGGGAGAATCTTGGACACCAGTTCCAGAAAGAACAATAGAATTAGTAGCAGGAACTACATCATATGAGTTTAAAGATTTACCAAAATACTCTCAAGATAGTAGAGAATATAAGTATCGTGTAGTTGAAAAAGCTGTTAATGGTTATGAACCATCCTACGGTGACAATAATGTTATAACTAACACATATACACCAGGAAAAAAATCCATTAAGGTTACTAAGAGCTGGATAAATGTAAATCCAGAAAGAGATACTGTTCCAGAAGTTACAGTCATACTAAAACAAAATGGAGTAGAGGTTGGAAGTGTAAGCTTAGATAATTCAAATGGATATACGCATACATTTAAAGATTTAGCTAAGTATGCACCAACTGGAGAAGAATATGTTTATACAGTTGAAGAAGTTTTACCAAATGGAACTGTAGGTTATAGTAAAGAAATAAAACCTGAAGAAGATGGATATTTAATTGAAAATATATTTGATAATACAAGTATTAATATAACATTTACTAAAGTTTGGGAAAATGTTACTGATACTTCATTAGTACCAAATATATATATAGACCTTTATCAAAATGGTAATAAGTATACAGATGAGTCTATAATGTTAAAGGGTGGAAATAAAGATAATAGAGAATTAACTCATATATTTAAAGATTTGCCTAAGTATTCCACTGAATGTAAAGAATATGTTTATACAATTAAAGAAAAGACTATAATGGGTTATGAACAAACTGGTGAAGCAACTGTAGATGATAATAATAATGCAACAATAACTAACAAATTTACTCCAGGTAATATGAATATTTCAGGAACAAAGACTTGGAATAAGGTAGATGAATCAGATTTAAATTCAGTACCAACTATTACAGTAAGACTTCAAAGTTCTACAGATGGAATTCTTTGGACAAATGTTGAAGGTAAAGTAATAGAGCTAAAACCAGGAGAATTAGATTTTGAATTTACTAATATACCAGAGTATTCAGTAGAAGGTTATAAATATAAATATCGTGTAGTTGAAGACGCTGTTAATGGATATAAGACTTTAGTGGATTTAAATAATAATATCACTAACACTTATACTCCTGGATCAACTGATATTAAGGTTACTAAGAAGTGGAGAAATGTAAATCCATATACAGAGGAAGTTCCAGTAGTTACTATTAACTTAATGAGAGATGGAGATAAAATTGACAGTATAATTCTAGGCAAAGACAATAATTATACTCATATTTTCACAAACTTAGATAAGTATGCACCAACTGGAAAAGAGTACGTATATACAGTTGAAGAAGTTATGTCAGAAGAATGGCTAGGTTATACAAAGGAAATAATAACAGGAGAAAATGAATTTGTAGTTGAAAATATTTTTGATAAAGAGGCTGCAATTGATATACAATTCAATAAGTTGTGGGAAAATATACCTGAAGGTTCAGAAGTACCATCAATTACATTACATCTTTATCAAAATGGAGTAGAGCTTACTGATAAAGTTGTTACACTTATTGGTGGAATAAAAGAAGGTGGCCAAGAGTCATATATATTCAAGAACTTACCTAAATATTCTACTAATGGTAAGGAATATGTATATACAATACAAGAAGATGCTGTAGCAGGATATGAAACAACTTTTGAAGCTAATAAATCCAATGAATATACAATTATAAATAAATTTGCACCTGGAAATATTGTAGTTAAAGGAGAAAAGACTTGGGCTGAAGTTAAGGATTTAAGTATTGTACCAACAATAAAAATTAAATTAGAATCTTCATTAGACCAAGAAGTTTGGAATGTAGTAGAAGGAAGGATAGTAGAATTAGCAGCTGGTGAAACTAAGTATGAATTTAATAATTTACCTAAATATTCTACTGATGGTAGGGAGTTTAAATATCGTGTAATTGAAGAAGAGATTAATGGGTATATTGTTTCTTATAATAAAGAGTATAATATTACAAATACCTATGCACCAGGTGAAACTTCAATTAAGGTTACAAAGAAATGGACAAATGTAAATCCTAGTACAGATACTGTTCCAGAAGTTAAGATTATATTGAAGCAAGATGGAATAGAAGTCGACAGTATAGTTTTAGGCATAGATAATAACTACACTTATGTGTTTAAGGAGTTATCTAAATATTCCCCAACTGGAAAAGAGTATGTTTATACTATTGAAGAGGTTATTTCAGGGGAAGGTCTAGGATATACAAAGGAAATAATATCAGGAGAAGATGGATTTGTAATTGAAAATATTTTTGATAAAGATGCTGTTATTGATATACAATTCAATAAGCTGTGGGAAAATATACCTGAAGATTCAGAAGTACCATCAATTACATTACACCTTTATCAAAATGGAGTAGAGCTTACTGATAAAGTTGTTACACTAGAGGGTGGAATAAAAGAAAATGGAAGAGAAAATTATGTGTTTAAAAATCTTCCTAAATACTCTACTGATGGAAAAGAATATGTATATACTATAAAAGAAGATAGTATTAATGGATATACATCTAGTGGAGAAGCTAATATATCTAATGAATATACAATTACAAATACTTACGATGGAGGAGAAAAAGTTGTTATAATTGGCAAAAAAACTTGGGTTAATGTAAAAGATCCTAATAAGGTGCCTAACATTACTATAAGAGTACTTAGAGATGGTAAGGAAATTCATAGTATTGTTGTTCCAAGTGGAACTACAACTTATAAGATAGCTTTAGATTCTATGTTAAAATATGCTCCAGATGGGCATGAATATGTATATTCATTAACAGAAGATAAGCTTGAAGGATTTAAGTCTGAAAGAGATGGATATAACTTTACAAATACTAACATCGTTAAAGAAGTTGTTTCTGGTACAGGTGATGTTAAAACTGGAGATAATAGTATGATGATACTATATGCTAGTTTAGCTGTAATTTCTCTTTCATTAATTTCTATAATTGCTTTAAGAAAAAGAAGAAAAACTATAGAAAAGTAATAAATATAGTTTTCTATAGTAGATAAATGGAGATGATGGACACACTGTTTATAAACTTATATCAGTGTGTCTATTTATATATTAATTCATATAATTTAATACAATAACATTTGATAAAAAAATATGGTAAAATGGTGTATATAACGTTAAAATTATGTGAAGGATTAAAATATGAATATAAAGATAATAAGAGTATTAAAATCTTACTATCTATAAAATAAAAGTATTACATTAATAAAATTTACTGGAGGGCTGCCAATGAGAGAACTTTTAAGAAAGACACTTATGTTAATTTTTTTAGGTATTTTTATTTTTTCAAGCTATAATCTGTATAAAATATTTAGTGAATATAAGGGAAATAAAGATGTATATAATGATATAAGTGAGATAGTTGTAAAGGAAGATAAAGAAGTTAAAATAAAAAATGAAGAATATGCAGAATTGAAAGCATTGAATGAGGATTATTTATTTTGGATAAGAGTTCCTGAAACTAACATAAACTATCCTGTAGTTAGGTCTGAGAATAATGAAGAATATTTATATAAGAATTTTAAAGGTGAAGAAAATAGTGGAGGAAGTATATTTCTAGATTCCAGAAATGAGTCCTTAGAGGATGACAATCTAATAGTACATGGACATAATATGAAAGATAAAAGTATGTTTGGTACTTTGCCAAAATTATTAAGTTCTGATTATTTAAGTAATAATAAAATAATATATATTCACTTAGAAAATAAAATATTAGAATATGAAGTATTTTCAGTTTATGTAAATAATGCTGACTTCAATCCGTACAAAACTAATTTTAATAATGATGAAGAATTTAATGAATATATAAATAGTGTTAGAAAAAAATCTTATCATACTTTAGATTATGTTGAAGATGGAAAGAAAAATATATTAACACTATCTACATGTACAAATGCTACAGGGGATGAAAGAACAATAGTACATGCTAAGCTAATATCAGAAAAAGATATATAACTAAAAAATAATATATAGAATATGAGGATGTATACAAGTATTTTGTTACATCCTCTTTTTGTATTAAAAACATATATAAATTAAATCAGTTTATCATTTTTATTAAAGTTACTTTATAAAATATAAGTAGATAACTAAGTAAGGAGTATTTATATGAGAAATAAAACTCTATATGAATTATTTATTGGATTACTGTCATTAATGGCAATAATTATGATAATTCTAGATTTAATGTATAGTCTGCCTACTATTGTAGTAGAAAGTTTTTATTATATTAATTTGATTATTACTATGATTTTTTCTATAGATTATTTAATAAGATTTTTTCTTTCAAAAAATAAATTTAGATTTATGTTAAGTAACATTATAGATTGTTTATCTATTTTATCTATTCTATTATTTAGAGAAACTATTTTTAAATTACATTTAAGAAAACTAGTAAATATAAATATTGAATTTATAATAATAGAATTATTAATTTTATTTATTTTAGTTATAAAATTTAAGAATAAAATTAGAGACGCTATAAAGATAAATAAGTTTAATTATTTACTAATTATAACAACAATAATAATAGTGTTAGGAGCAGTAGTAATATCTTTATTAGAAGAAATGTCTTTTGGAGATGCAATATGGTGGAGTTTCGTAACCTTTACTACTGTAGGGTATGGGGATATATTATTAACTACTAAGGTAGGAAGGCTAGTTGCAATAATTTTAATGATTTTTGGAATAGGTTTTATAGGGATAACAACAAGCACTATTGCTGCTTATACAGTTAATAAAGATATAAGGAAAGGAGTTAAAAGAAATTTTAAAGATGAGACTATTGAATTTATTAAGATGAAAATAGATGATTTAGATAATATCTCTGATGAAGAACTTGATAATATATATAGAACATTACGGGTTTTAAAGAATAAGAATAAAGATTTATAATATTTTTACTATTTTAGTGAAAAATATAATTATTACTTAAGAGAAACCTTATATGGAGGATAATATGAACAATATATTAAAGATATTTTCAAGAGATATTAAAAGTATAATGAAAAATTGGGTTGTTTTAGCTATTATTGTAGGACTTATGATATTACCATCATTATATGCTTGGTTTAATATCAGAGCATGTTGGGACCCTTATGGGAATACTGGAGGTATTAAAGTTGCTATTGTTAATAATGATAAAGGAGGAAAACTTCAAGATAAAATTATTAATGTAGGGGATAAACTTGTAGAAAAACTTAAAGATAATACTGCTTTAGGTTGGGAATTTGTTTCAGAAGAAGAGGGTAATAGCGGAGTAGAAAAGGGAAAATACTATGCAACAATAATAATACCAGAAGAATTCACAAGTGAAACTTTATCTATAATTAATAATAATATTAAACGTCCAACTTTAATATATAAGGTAAATGAAAAGAGCAATGCTATTGCTCCTAAAATAACAGATAAGGGAATTACTACTATAAAATCGCAAGTTGACTCTAATATTATTGAGACAGTAGATGGAATAATATTCATGGTGTTTAACGAAATGGGAGTAAGTATTGAAGGGTCAAAGGATAAGATATTAAAGCTTATAAATGGTGTTATTGAGTTAAATAGTAAAGTCCCAGAAATAGAAAGTATAATAAATGAGTTAAATAATGGAAGTTCAAGTGCAGAAAATTTAATTTCAAAGGCAAAGGAGAATTTACCATTATTAAAGGATACATTAGATTCTAGTGAAAATTTATTAGCTGATACTAAAAATGCTTTGGAGAAATCTAAGGAAGGATTAAGTGACATAGCACCAGTTATTAAGTCGGATTTAGAGTTTATAAATACAGAACTTAATAATTTAGAAGGGCTTATAAATACTGTTATTAGTATAAATATAGATAAGCAATCAATTTTAAATGGGCTTGATAATATTAGCGTAAAGCTTGGTGGAATAAACGATAAAATAAATGGAATAGTAAAGTCTATACGACCTCTATCTAAGTTTAATGATAATTTGAAAGAATTAGTAAATGAATTAACTTCAGCAAGCTCTAAGTTAAATTCATCAATAGCTATAATAAAGCAATTTGGAGATTTAGTTAATAATGCAGAGCCTATAGATAAAAGTAAACTTCAAGATATTAAATCATTAATTCAAGATAATAAAAATATAGTTAATAATATTTTAAATAATTATGATTCTACATATATTCCTGCTATAAATAATGCTATAGACCAGTTAAGTAGCATATCAGATAATAGCATTAAACTTTTAGATGAAGCAAAATCAGCAATTCCAGATATAGATAGTTTATTAGATAGTTTAAATAATGTTCTTAAACTTAGTAAGGATGATATAGAGAAGCTAAATGATGAAATGCCAACTATTAAAGCAAGCTTAAATGATATTTCTACTAAATTATCTTCTATAAATAATGAGGAGACAATGGATAAATTATTATCTTTATTAAAAAATGATTGGGAAGCTGTAAGTGGATTTTTGGGAAGCCCTGTTGAGATAAAAGAGGATATTTTATTTCCTATTCCTAATTATGGATCAGCAATGTCACCATTTTACTCAACACTTGCCTTATGGGTAGGAGCTTTACTTTTAGTTTCTTTATTAACTATAGAGCCACATGGATTTAAGGAAAAAATAGATTTTAAAGCTTATGAGAAATACTTTGGAAAGTTATTAACCTTTATATTTATAGGAATATTTCAAACATTAATTCTTACTTTAGGTGATATATATTTATTAAAATGTTATGTTTTAAATAAATGGTTATTTATAGGAATAAGCCTTTTAAGTAGCATAATATTTATAATAATAGTTTATACCTTAGTTTCAGTATTTGATAATGTAGGCAAAGCAATAGCAGTAATATTATTAGTTATACAAGTTGCAGGGGCAGGTGGAACATTTCCAGTAGAAGTAATGCCAAGTTTCTTTAAAAGAGTAAATCCATTATTACCTTTTACATATTCAATTTCAGCAATGAGAGAAGCAGTAGCGGGAGTTGTTAAATCGAATTTAACTAGGGATTTAATAATGATTTTAACTTATGGAATACTATTTATAATAATTGGATTATTGCTGAAAGGACCTGTAAATAAATTTAGTAAAAAGTTTATAGATAAGTTAAATGAAAGTGGACTGATGGGACACTAAAGTGGAATGTAGAATGAAAAATGAAAAATGAAAAATGTAGAATTAATGAAAAAACTCCTTATGGAGTTTTGGAAATGAAAGAATGAAAGAATGAAAGAATTATAAAAGGTGTGGTCGAACAATGTAAAATGAATAATGAAAAATATAAAATTAAAGAAGAAATGCCGCCAGGATTTTCTAAAATACATATTTTTTAGTAATTCGTTTCGAATTACATCAATAATTTTACATTTTACATTCTACATTTTTAATTAGGAGCTGCTTAGCAGCTCCTTTTATAGTCTTTTTGCGTAGGTAGAGAAGGTGAATTTATCTGGTCTATGGCGTGACTCTGTGTATTCAAATAATGTTCCATCGTCTAGATAAACATAGTTTTTAATTATAGCAACTAGATTATATCCTTTTAGATTTAGAAGTTTTTTATCTAGTTTGTTAACTTCTTCTACAGAAACTATTTTTTGTGCTCCTGCAATTTTTAAATGAAGATTATTTTCTAGATAATCGTAAATTGAATTACTTGCAATATCTTCTGTTATGTTTTTAATTACATCTTTTAAAAAGTAGTTTATATCTAATATATTTTCTTCTCCATCTATAATTCTAGATCTTTCTATATAAAAAGCTTTTGCACCTAAAGCAAAGCCAGTTTTCTTTGAAAGTTTTTCATCAATTAAGATTTCTTTTAAACAATGAACTTTAGTTAAGTAATTTACTTTGTTATTTAAGGACGCTTCTTTAAAGCTTTGAAGTCCTCCTACTAAAAATTTAAGTTGTTGTTTTTCTAAAACAAAAACACCTTTGCCATGAACACTAGCTATTAATCCTTCAAAGGATAATTGATTTATAGCTCTTCTAACTGTATTTCGGCTAACACCAAATAAAGAAGTTAATTCATTTTCAGAAGGAAGTTTTTCACCAGCTTTATATTCATCATTTAAAATTTTATTTTTTATATAATCGTATATTTCTGTATATTTTACCATTTTCATTTAAGTAAAAATCTCCTTTAGCCCTTGTTATATAGTATATTATAGCATTAAAGGTAAAAATAAAATAGAAAAAGTAAAATAAACTTGTTTAAACAACTGTTGACATACTTGTTTAAACAAGATATAATGAAACCGTAAACAGTAAACGTATTAAATAAGGAATAGGGGGAAATGTAAATGGCAAAGTTTAAACAAGAAGCTTTAAACTTGTTAGAGCTTATAGGTGGAAAAGAAAACATTGCAAGTGCTAGTCATTGTGTAACAAGACTAAGATTTGTTTTAAAAGATGAAAAAGTAGCAAAAGATAAGGCAAAGGAAATTGAAAAGTTACCAAGTGTTAAAGGAACTTTTATGAACGCAGGTCAATTCCAAGTTATAATTGGAAATAATGTACAAGCTTTTTATAATGATTTAGTTGAAGTAGCAGGATTGAAAGTACAATCAAAAGAAGAAGTTAAAAAGGCTGCTCAAAAGAATATGTCTTTAATTCAAAGAATAATTGCAGGGCTTGCTGAAATATTTATTCCTATTTTACCAGCTATTATTACTGGAGGTCTTATTTTAGGGTTTAGAAATGTTATTGGTGACTTAGCTATATTTGGTGATGGAACACAAACTTTAACTTCACTATATCCAATATTAGCAGAGATTCACAGTTTCTTATGGATATTAGGTGAAGCTATATTCCACTTCTTACCAGTAGCTATAACGTGGTCAACAGTTAAAAAATTTGGTGGTTCAGAAATTCTTGGGATAGTACTTGGAATTACATTAGTATCACCACAATTATTAAATGCATATGGATATGCAGAAGCAGTACAAAATGGATCAGTTCCATTCTGGGATTTTGGATGGTTTACTATGGACAAGGTTGGATATCAAGCACAAGTAATTCCAGCGATGCTATCAGGTATTGTATTAACTAAAATTGAACTTACACTTAAAAAATACATCCCAGATGTATTAAAAATGATTGTTATTCCATTTACAACTCTTTTAGTTACATTATTATTATCTTATATAATAATAGGACCAATCTCAAGAGAAATTGGTAATTATGTAGCAGTTATTTTTAACTACTTGTTAACAGGACCATTTAAGATGTTTGGAGCAATAATATTTGGATTACTTTATGCACCATTAGTTATTACAGGATTACATCATACATTTATTGCAGTAGATTTACAATTAATTGCAAATGGTGGAACTATGATATGGCCACTTATTGCATTAAGTAATATTGCTCAAGGAGCTTCAGCTGTAGCAATGTTAATAATATATAAAAAGAATGCAAAGATAAAATCTATAGCAGCATCAGCAGGTATATCTGCATGGTTAGGTGTTACTGAGCCAGCGATGTTTGGTATAAATTTAAAATATAAATTCCCGTTTATAGCAGCTATAATTGGATCAGCAGCTGCAGCAGTAGTTTCAATATTATCTGGAGTATTAGCTAATTCAATAGGTATAGGTGGATTACCTGGATTCTTAGCAATTCAACCTCAATATTGGATACCATTTATAATAGCAATGGCAGTAGCTGTTGTAGTTCCAATAGTATTAACATTTATATTTAATAAGAAATTTGGAGCAAATGTTGAAGAAATAGAAATTGAAGAATAGAAAAATAATGGAGCTGTTTATGACAGCTCCATAAATTTAAGAGGTGAATAAATTGAATAATAATGATTGGTGGAAATCAGCAGTTGTATATCAAATTTATCCTAAAAGTTTTAAGGATAGCAATGGAGATGGAATCGGAGATTTAGTTGGAATAATAGAAGAATTAGATTACTTAAAAGATTTAGGGGTTAAGGTATTATGGCTTACACCTATATATGTATCGCCTCAAAATGATAATGGATATGATATAGCAGATTATTATAATATAGATCCTATGTTTGGTAATATGGATGATTTTAAAAGATTATTAGAAGAAACTCATAAAAGAGATATGAAGCTAGTATTAGATATGGTTGTAAATCATACATCAACTGAACATCATTGGTTTAAAGAAGCAATTAAGGATGTTAATAGTCCATATCATGATTTTTATATTTGGAGAGATAAAGCTAATAACTGGCAGTCTAAGTTCGGAGGTTCAGCTTGGGAATATGTTGAAGGTCTAGATAAACATTATCTACATTTATTTGATGTTACTCAAGCAGATTTAAATTGGGAAAATCCTAAACTAAGAGAAGAAATATTTAAAATGATGAGATATTGGCTAGATATGGGTGTAGATGGATTTAGACTAGATGTTGTTAATCTATTATCTAAGGATACAAGATTTTTAGATGATGACTTTACATCAGCCACTAGAGATGGTAGAAGATTCTATACAGATGGTCCAAGAATACATGAGTATTTAAACTTAATGAATAAAGAAGTTTTCTCTAAGTATGAAGGAATTATGACAGTAGGAGAGATGTCTTCTACTACAATAGATAATTGTATAAAGTATACTAATCCAGACAATGAAGAATTAACTATGACTTTTAATTTTCATCACTTAAAGGTAGATTATCCACAAGGAGATAAGTGGAAATTAGCACCATTTGACTTTGATATGTTGAAAAAATTATTCTTTGAATGGCAAGTTGAAATGGAAAAAGGAAATGGCTGGAATGCGCTATTTTGGTGTAACCATGATCAGCCAAGAATAGTATCAAGATTCGGAAATGATACTTTATATAGAGAAGAATCTGCAAAAATGTTAGCAACTACAATACATTTAATGAGAGGAACTCCGTATATTTATCAAGGTGAAGAAATAGGAATGACTAATCCAAACTTTAATGATATTAAGGATTATAAAGATGTAGAATCAATAAATGCTTATAATATTCTATTAGAAAATGGAATTGAAAAAGAGAAGGTTTTAGATGTATTAAAGAATAGATCAAGAGATAACTCTAGAACACCTATGCAATGGAATAATGAAAAGGAAGCAGGTTTTACAACTGGAACTCCTTGGATAAAAGTAGCTGAAAATTATAATGAAATTAATGTTGAGTTAGAGAAATCTAAAGATAATTCAATATTAGAGTATTATAAGAAACTAGTAGATTTAAGAAAAAATAATAAAATAATTTCTGAAGGGAAATTCATTCCTATATTAGAAGAGCATTCAAAGGTTTTAGGTTATATCAGAGAATTAAATGGAAAGAAGATATTAGTTGCATGTAATTATTATGGAGAAAAAACAATGGCATCTTTAAATGACATTGAAATTTCAGGATATAATACTATTTTAAGTAATTCAGAAGAAAATAAATTCCAAGATGGAAACTTATTTTTAGAACCATATGGAGCAATAGTATTAGAATTAAACAATTAAAAAATTAAAGAATGAAAGAAGTAATTGATTTGACAATTACTTCTTTATTTTTTGGTATATTAATAGTTAATTTAATATAATTGTATTTTAAAAGTAAATTATAATTAAATATAAAAGAATTTAATATTGACTTAGTTTAAAATAAAGTCTATAATTCTACCTATTATGTGGTAAAAGAGGGAATTTAATGAGTAAAAAAATTAGGGTTGTTTATGAGTTAAGGAGTATATCAAATCTTATTAAGAGATGTATTTATAAATCATCAGTAAATGCTAAGTGTGATCAATTTTCTGAAACTCAAGGAATGATTATTAATTATCTTAGTAATAATAAAGACAAAGATATATTCCAAAGGGATATTGAAGAAATTTTCACTATAAGAAGGTCTACAGTTACAGGTATTCTTCAATCAATGGAAAAAAATAACTTAATTAAAAGGGAAAATGTACCTTATGATGCAAGATTAAAAAAAATAGTTCTTACTGAATTTGGTGAAAAAATTAATATTCATATTATAAAAGCAATGGATGATTTTGAAGATAGAATAACCAAAGGCATACCAGATGAAGAACTAGATAAGTTTGTTGAAATCATTAATAAATTAAAAAAGAATATTGAATAGATTTTTTTTGATTAAATAGTTAGGTTCCTTACAGTAAGGCACCTAACAATAATATAAATAATATATTAGTAAAATAATAAAAGGAGAAAAAACATGCTAAAAATATTTAAATATTTAAAATCAAAAGACTGGTTATTTATCTTAATCAGCTTAGTATTTATAGTAATTCAAGTTTGGCTTGATTTAAAACTACCTGATTATATGTCAGATATAACAAAACTTGTACAAACTCCAGGGTCTGAAATGTCTGAAATCTTGAAGGCTGGAGGATTCATGCTTTTATGTGCATTTGGTAGTTTAATAGCAACTGTTATAGTTGGATATTTTATTTCTGGCATAGCAGCTGGACTTTCAAGAACTTTACGTTCTAATGTATTTAGAAAAGTTGAATCATTTTCAATGAATGAAATAAATAAATTTTCTATTCCTAGTTTAATAACTCGTTCAACAAATGATATAACTCAAATTCAAACAATAATAGCTATGGGGCTTCAAGTTATAATTAAAGCACCAATAACAGCTGTTTGGGCTATAACAAAAATTTCAAGTAAGAGTTGGCAATGGACAACAGCAACAGTAGTAGGTGTAATTGCATTAATTTTAGTTGTAACAATAGTATTTTCATTAGCATTACCTAAGTTCAAAATAATACAAGTTTTAACAGATAATTTGAATAGAGTTTCAAGAGAAAATCTAACAGGAATTAGAGTAGTTAGAGCTTATAATGCAGAAGAATATCAAGAAAATAAATTTAAAGATGCAAATAATACAATAACAAAAACTAATTTATTTACAGGAAGAACTATGGGTATTTTAATGCCTTCAATTCAAATAATAATGAGTGGTTTAACACTAGCTATTTATTGGATAGGAGCTTATTTAATAAATAATGCTGCTGGAATGGATAGAGTCAATGTATTTAGTGATATGATAGTGTTCTCTTCTTATGCAATACAAGTAGTTATGGCATTTATGATGTTAGTAATAGTATTTATAATGCTTCCTAGAGCTCAAGTAGCAGCTAATCGTGTTAATGAAGTATTAGAAACTCCACTTACAATAAAAAATGGAACACGTACATCAGATGAAAAAAATAGTGTTGGTGAAATTGAATTTAAAAATGTTAGTTTTAAATATCCAGATGCAGATGTTTCAACTGATTATGTTTTAGAAAATATAAGTTTTAAAGTGAACAAAGGTGAAACTGTAGCCTTTATAGGATCAACAGGTTCAGGTAAATCAACATTAATTAACTTAATCTCAAGATTTTACGATGTAACTTCAGGTGAAGTATTAGTTAATGGAGTAAACGTAAAAGAATATGATAAGAATTATTTAACAAATAAAATTGGATATGTTTCACAAAAAACAACAATGTTTAGTGGAACTGTGGAATCAAACGTTTCTTATGGAGATAATGGAAAGCAAAAACAAGGAATAGAGTCAGTTAAGAAAGCTGTTGCAATTGCTCAAGGTAAAGATTTTGTAGAAAAACTTGAAAAGCAATATGAAAGCGGAGTTTCTCAAGGAGGAACAAATCTTTCAGGTGGACAAAAACAACGTTTATCAATAGCTAGAGCCATTCATAGAGATCCTGAAATTTATATTTTTGATGATTCATTCTCTGCTTTAGACTATAGAACTGATAGAGTATTAAGATCAGTATTAAATAAGGAAACTAACGGTGTAACTAAACTTATTGTTGCTCAAAGAATTGGTACAATTAAAGAAGCAGATAAGATAGTTGTATTAGATGAAGGAAAAATAGTTGGAATAGGCAAACATAAGGAACTTCTAAAAAATTGTGAAGTGTATAAAGAAATAGCATACTCACAACTTTCAAAGGAGGAGCTTGAAGATGAATAGACATGGTGCACCAGCAATGGGAGGCAAACAACAAAAAGCAAAAGATTTAAAAGGAACATGGATTAAACTTTTAAAGTACTCAAATTCCTATATAGCATTGATGATAATAGCTGTTATATGTGCTATAGGAGGAACTATATTTACAATATTAGGTCCTGATAAAGTTAGAGAAATAACAAATTTAATTATGCAAGGCATAATGACTGAAATTGATTTAAGTGAAGTAAGTAGAATAGGTATGATATTAGTAGTATTCTATTTATCAGGTTCAGTACTTTCTTATGGTCAACAATTTATACTAACAACAGTAACTCAAAAGATAGCTAATAAGCTACGTAGTGATATTTCAGAAAAAATGAACAAGCTTCCATTAAAGTATTTTGATTCAACTAGTCATGGAGAGATTTTAAGTCGTGTAACTAATGATGTTGATACAATTGGACAAAGTATGAACCAAAGTATTGGAACTTTAGTTTCATCTATAACTTTATTTGCTGGTTCATTAATAATGATGTTTAAAACAAATGTTTTAATGAGCATAGCTGCTATATTAGCTACAATTATTGGTTTTACTCTTATGATACTTATAATGGGCAAATCTCAAAAATACTTCTCTTCTCAACAAAGAGAACTTGGAAAAATAAATGGGCATATTGAAGAAATATACTCTGCTCATAATATAGTTAAAGTTTATAATGGTGAAAAAAGTGCTATAGATAAGTTTGAAGAAACTAATACTAGACTATATGAAAGTGCTAGAAACGCACAATTCTTATCAGGACTTATGATGCCAGTTATGGCTTTTGTAGGAAACCTTGGATATGTAGCAGTTTGTGTAGTTGGAGCTACTCTTGCCTTTAATGGTAAAATAGAATTTGGTGTTATAGTAGCATTTATGATATATATAAGATTATTTACTCAACCATTATCACAACTAGGTCAAGCAGCAACAAGTTTACAATCTGCTGCAGCAGCATCAGAGAGAGTATTCGATTTCTTAGCTGAAAAGGAACTTGAAGATGAATCAAATAAGACAAAAGTATTAGAAAATGTTAAGGGAAATGTTGAGTTTAAAAATGTTAGATTTGGATATGATCCAGATAAAATAATAATAAAGAATTTTTCAGTTAAGACTAAAGCAGGTCAAAAGGTTGCCATAGTTGGACCAACAGGAGCTGGTAAAACTACTATAGTAAATTTACTTATGAGATTTTATGAATTAAACTCAGGACAAATATTAATAGATGGAGTGGATACAAAGTCTATTACAAGAGAAAATGTCCATGACTTATTCTGTATGGTACTTCAAGATACTTGGTTATTTGAAAGTACAGTAAGAGATAATATAGTTTACAATAAAAAAGGTGTGTCAGATGAAGATATAATAAAAGCTTGTAAAGCAGTTGGAATTCATCACTTTATAATGACCTTACCTCATGGTTACGATACTATATTAGACGATAAGACAAATCTATCAGCTGGACAAAAGCAACTTATAACAATAGCAAGAGCTATGATTGAAAATGCTCCTCTTCTAATATTAGATGAAGCAACAAGTTCTGTAGATACAAGAACGGAAATATTAATTCAAGAAGCTATGGATAAGCTTACTGTTGGTAGAACATCATTTGTTATTGCCCATAGATTATCTACTATTAAAAATGCTGATTTAATATTAGTAATGAATGATGGAGATGTTATTGAAAGTGGAAATCATGTAGAATTACTTGAAAAGGGTGGATTCTATGCTGACCTTTATAATAGTCAGTTTGAATCATATGAAGAATAAAGTAATTAATAAGTAGAATTAAATAAAGGAGTATATTTATATCTTTAAATATACTCCTTTTTATATTTTTATAGAATTATTGTAAAAGATATTATTAAGAAAAATCTATTTTCTTATAAAGCTATTTTGATAAAAATTATATATTATAGTATAAATTAATTTAAAGTATTAATTTGAATTTTGTAGTATATCTTTAATAATTAAATCTATTTCTGATATTTCTTTATCTGTGTATGTAATAATATCATAATCATAAGAGTAATCATCAAGAGCTCTTTCAGTTGAATGATTATTTTGTTCAGATGTTAAATTGTTTTTATAATCAACTCTAGTTATATGTATAGATATTGTTTTTCCTATATTTTTTAAGCATTCTATTTCTCTTGGGAATCTTGCATCTGGAATAATAGCAATATCAAAATCATCTTTAACTAGGTTAAGTATTCTAAGTAGCTCATTTATTACGAAAAATTCATCTTGAGCTCTCATTTTATCACCTAATTTTTGAAGTATATCTCTTCCAATTTCATCTTTCAGGCCATTCCAATTATAAACTTGGGTAGCAACCATTTTTAAGTAATCGGCATAATGAATTATAAAAACTTTTTTTCCTTTTGCCTCAAGAATATTTTTTAGTTTATTTGCAAGTGTGTCTTTACCATGTCCAGCAGGGCCAGAAATTGATATGCATTTCATTAATAGTGTCTCCTTTTCTTTTGCTTTTCTAATTTCCTCTAAAGATTATAACACAATATAGTTATTATATATTGAAAAAAATAATATAATAAATTAAAATATATATTAGGTATTTGCAGATGTGGCGGAATGGCAGACGCATCATCTTGAGGGGGTGACGGGGGAATCCTCGTGCGGGTTCAAGTCCCGCCATCTGCACCATTTAGATAAAACTATTTCAGATATTTATTGAAATAGTTTTATTTTTTTATTTTATTGATATTGAATAATTTTGTAATAAGACTAAAATAAATTTATCAAATTTTATTTGAAAAGGTAATGTGCTTATATCATTTAGTAATTATTACTTACTATTGTAATTCGGTCATTATTTTTGCACCTATAGCAGTCATAGGTATTTTTTCAGAAGGAGAAGTATTAGCGAGAATAACTACTCCAATCTTCTTTTCTTTATTAAATGCAATATAACTATTAAAATTACTAGTTCCTCCGTTATGCCAAATAATATTATTTTTTCTGTCAATAATCCAAGCCATTCCTATATTATCGAGATTTATATTCATTTTTTCATACATAAAATTATTAGCATTTATTTCTTTTAATTCTTTTATAGTATTAAGTATATAATCTTTATTGGAATCTATATATAACTCTAAATATTTAGTCATATCCTCTATATTAGAAATAATGGCTCCTGCTGGAATATATCCATCATCAGGCTTCCAATTCCAATAACCTTTTAAATTTCCAGTACAAGTAGCAACTTTTGTATTTTCAAGATTTAAATCGCTTACCATAAATTCATTCATTAGAGTAACGAAGTCTTTATTATAGACTTTTTCTAAAACTAGTCCTATTACAGATATACCGAAGTTTGAATATTTAAATTTATAATCTTTATTTTCTAAGTCAATATTTTTTACCTTGTTTAATATACTTTCTTTGCTAATACCATAAAAATCGTTATCTTCATTTAATTTATTATTTATCATTTGTTTATCAAAATAATAGGAGTTATAGCCAGATGTATGGGTAATAAGTCTCTCTATTGTAGGATAATATCTATCTTTATCAAGTTCTAAATATTTACTAATAGAATCAGTAAGGTTTATTTTGTTTTCAGTGATAGCCTTTGAAAGCAATAGTGATACGAAAGTTTTACTAATTGAACCAATTTCATAATTATATTTTGTATAGTCTTCTTGTCCATCATTACCATAAGTTTTATAAGTTATTGCTTTATCTTTTATTATAGAAATAGAAATTTTAGTATCATCACTATTTTTAGTTACGTATTCTATCATATCATTTGAACTCATTTTTTCTAACTTATTTAATTGATAGATTTTATAGATAAATATTATGAGTGAAATTAAAACAACTAGTCCTAATAATATTAAAATAACTTTTAAAATTATTTTTTTCACATAGAACAACTCCAATTTAAATTATTATTTAGTAATTTCTAATTAATATAAATATATCACTAATTTTAAACTTATTACCTTTAATTTAGAATAAATAAAATAAATTTACTTAGTATGCTTATTAATAATACTTTTTAATTAATAATATCTTTTAATTATGGTATAATTAAGATAAATATGAATACAATTACATAAATCTAAAAAATATTATACATATAATGTATATATTGAGATAAAAAGTTAAATATACTTATGTAAAGGATTTGTGTAAGATAGGAGGAAAAACAATGAAATTAACAAAAGTATTAGGAATTAAATATCCTATAATTCAAGGAGCTATGGCTCAAATTGCAACAGCTGATTTAGCTTCAGCAGTATCTAATGCAGGTGGCTTAGGAGTTATTGCTAGTGGGGGTTTTACACCAGAGAGAATAAGAGAAGAAATAAGAAGGTGCAAAGAATTAACAGACAAGCCTTTTGGAGTAAATGTAATGCTTATGCACCCAGATAAAGAAGAGATAGCAAGAATTGTTGTTGAAGAAAATGTTAAAGTAGTTACAACTGGAGCTGGATCACCAGCACCATATATGAACATGTGGAAGGAAGCTGGAATAATTGTTATACCAGTAATACCAAATGTGAAAATTGCTAAGAAGATGGAGGCAATAGGTGCTGATGCATTAGTTGCAGAGGGAACAGAAGCAGGTGGACATGTTGGAGAAAGTACTACTTTAGCTCTTGTGCCACAGATTGTTGATGCTGTTAATATTCCAGTAGTGGCTGCTGGTGGAATAGCAGATGGAAGAGGAATAGCAGCAGCCTTTGCATTAGGAGCACAAGGAGTTCAAGTTGGGACTAGATTTATTGCTACAAATGAATGTCCAGTTCATGAGAATTTTAAAAATGCAGTTTTAAACTGTGGTGATGCAGATACTGTAGTTACAGGAAGAAGTTTAGGAGCACCAGTTAGAGGTATAATGAATCCTATGACAATAAAGTTTTTAGAGTTAGAAAAAAGAGGCGCTAGTAGGGAAGAGTTTGAAGAGCTAGGTACAGGAGCACTTGGAAAAGCTGCTATAAATGGCGATATAGAAAATGGTTCTGTAATGACAGGACAGATATCAGGGATAATAAATAAAATTACTTCTGTAGAAGAGGCTATAGAATCTATGGTTTCAGAAGCAAATGAAGTTTTTAAAGAATTAGGTAAAATAAATCTTAGATAAGTATTAATCAAAGATTATAGTATAAAAAGATATGGAGTTAATTACTGATTCCATATCTTTTTTATATTAAATAAGTAAACCTCTACAAATGATTACAATTATATGGAAATATATTATAATTAAATATATAAATAAAAGTCAATTATATAGAATTGTTATACAGTGGTTAAATGAGGGGATAGGATTAATAAAGTGGAATTAAATGTAAAGAAAATAAATTATAATGAAGCTTTAAGTGAAGGAATTAACTTTGCTAATAATAAATTATTAGTAAAAAGAGATTAGTTTAGGATATATATATGGAATTTATATTAGCAAAAAGTATTATATCTGGATATAGAGAAAATAATGATTGGTTTGGTATTAATTATAATATGAATATTTACAAGGGATGTAGTCATGGTTGTATATATTGTGACAGTAGAAGTGAGTGCTATGGAATAGAAGATTTTGATATTGTCAAAGCTAAGGAAAATTCTTTAGATATAATAAGAAGAGAATTAAAGTCTAAAAGGAAAAAAGGAGTTGTTGGAACAGGGGCTATGAGTGACCCGTACAATCCTTTTGAAAAGAAACTTGCTTTAACTCGTAATGCATTAGAAAGTATT
>JAEZAL010000057.1 GCA_023427705.1 Bacillota bacterium
TAGAGGCTCTATTCTTTCCTCATAAGTAGAAATTATATCTCTAATTCTTATCAAATTATTTTCAGTATTAGATAACTTTCTTTCAGCTTCTTCTTTTCTTGATTTAAATTTTACAATTCCTGCTGCTTCTTCAAGAAGTGCTCTTCTATCCTCAGCCTTACCACTTAATATAGCTTCAATTTTACCTTGTCCAATAAGTGAATAGCCCTCTTTACGTATTCCAGTATCCATAAATAAGCTATGTTTATCCTTAAGTCTACACTATTGATTATTTATTAAATACTCTGTTTCTCCAGATCTAAATATTCTTCTTGTTATAGTTACTTCTGAGTAATCAGTATCTAAAGAATTATCGGAGTTATCTAGAGTAAGAGAAACTTGTGCTAATCCTACAGGCTTTCTATATTGTGTTCCAGCAAAAATTACATCTTCCATTTTTCCGCCTCTTAAAGTTTTTACGCTTTGTTCACCAAGCACCCATCTTACAGAGTCAGAAATATTACTTTTTCCACTTCCGTTTGGACCAACTACTGCTGTTACTCCTTTTTTAAATTTTAAATTGGTTTTATCCGCAAAAGATTTAAAACCTCTTATTTCTAGGGATTTTAAAAACATAGATACACTCCTTAACTAATCACCGATACTAATAAACTCATTGAAAGCATAATAGCTAATAATATTGTTATAGCCTGCATGAATTTCTGTCTTGTTTTCTTTTTCATATTCAACACTCCTGTCCTATTTAAGTTTATAGTAAAGACAAGAAAATATCAATATAAGGTAGGCAAAATATCGCCTACCTTATACTTATCTCTTTTGTTCTTTTTACCACTATAATATTAATCTTACCTCTTTTTAGCTTATCTTTAGTATTAACTAATATTTTGCCTTTATGATTATTTTGTAGCTTATTAAAATAAACTTTTTTATTAGCATATAATTTGCTTAAATCTTTTGAATTAACTTCTATTATTATATCTTCACCGTCATTAATTTCATTTTTAATATTTTCACAAATCAAACTACCTTCTACTAACTCTCTAAAGGATGGATGAAAAGGTCCATCTATTAAATCTCCACCCCAAGTAATATTCTCTGTAGGTTGAAGACCTATTCTAATTATATTTACATTAGCTTTTGAATATAGCTTATATAATTCTTTCGAAATATTTACTGCATCTTCTAAGGAATAAGGTTTATATTCTCCTCTATTGTACATTAATTCCATAGGGGTATCCTTTATTACTAAAGCTGGATAAATTCTGCATATATCAGGTTTCATATCAATAGACTTGCGAACAGTTTCAATATCCTTTTCAAAGCTATCTTCTGGAAGTCCTGGCATAATTTGATGCCCTAAAACAAATCCATATTCCTTTATTAACTTAGATGCTTTTTCTACGTCTTTAGCACTATGGCCTCTTCCAGATAACCTTAAAATTTCATCATCTAAAGATTGCACCCCAAGTTCTATAATATCAACTTTATAATCTTTTAAATAACTTAATATATATCCATTTATTGCATCTGGTCTAGTAGACATTCTTATCTTATCTATTAAATTTCTTTCTTTATATTCTTTTGCTACTGATAATAACTCTTTTTGTTTATTAACATTAATAGCTGTAAATGTCCCTCCAAAGAAAGATACTTCAACAGTTGAATTATTATGATCAATAGTTTTTAAATATTCTTCAATGGTATCTCGTACATCTTGTGCTGTAACTTCTTTAACCACTTCTTTTGCTATTTTATCTTGATTACAAAATACACATTGATGTGGACATCCTATATGAGATATGAATATAGGAATAATATAGTGTCTCTTAGCCATTTAGTCCCTCCAAGTATTTTAAAGCTTCTTTTGCTGCATTTTGTTCTGATTCTTTTTTACTGTATCCCTCACCAGTTCCAAGTTCTTTATCTTCTACTATTACAGAAGTATAAAACTTTCTTCTATGAGGTGGTCCTTCATATTTTAATAGTTCATATACAATACTAACTTCACCTGATTTTTGCATTTCTTCTTGAAGTTTAGTTTTATAATCTAAAACTATATCATTATTTATAGCTTTATCTATTATTCCTTTAAAATGACCTAAAATATAATCTTTAATAAATTCTAATCCCTTATCTAAATATATTGCAGCAATTAAAGCCTCAACAGAGTCTGCTATAATAGAAACCCTTTCTCTCCCTCCAGTTAATTCTTCTCCCTTGCTCATTCTAATAAAATATCCAAGGTTTAGTTTTTTACCTATTTCATAAAGGGAATTTTCACAAACAATTAAACTTCTAATCTTTGTTAACTCACCTTCACTTTTATTTTTATAATTTAAAAATAAAAACTCTGTAATGCATAACTGAAGTATTGAATCACCTAAAAATTCATATCTTTCGTTATATTCTTCATCTTTGTGTTGATTTGCATATGAGCTATGTGTTAATGCTGTTTTTAATAATTTTGGTTCATTAAAATTTAAACCTATATACTCTTCAACTTCACTTATATTGAACTTCGCCATCTTTTACAACTCCTCGAAGTTTATTCTTCAATTTGCTTTTTAATAAACTTTAACAGAGCAAATTCAAGAATAAACTAATTTAATTATAAATTTTAAATATAAAATCCCGCATTCTGCGGGATTAAATTACTCTTCTACATGATTTTTTAAATACTTAACAACATCTCCAACTGTTTTGAAGCCTTCTGCTTCTTCATCTGGTATTTCAGTATCTAATTCATCTTCTAAAGCCATCATAAGTTCAACTAAATCTAATGAATCTGCATTTAAATCATCAAGGAAAGAAGAGTCCATTGTTATTTCATCTTCATTTATGCTTAATTTCTCTGCTATAATTTCTCTAACTTTTTCGAACATCAAAATCACCTCCTACATACATCATTTAGATAATATTATATATTATTTATCTAGTCAATATACATATTGGTATTTTATTATATATTATTTTGTAACTCTTCCTTGATTTTCTCAAGAACATCGTTATCATAGAATGTTTTGGTTTGTCTTATAGCATTTTTAAAAGCTTTTCCATCTGAACTTCCATGTGCTTTAATACATATACCATCAACACCTAAAAATGGTGCTCCACCAACTTCTTTATAGTCAAATTTTATCTTTAATGACTTAAACACAGGTTTTAGTAATACAGCCCCTAATTTACTCATTAATCCACTTGATAAAATTTCTTCTTTTATCATTCCTAATAATGTAGAAGCAACACCTTCATACATCTTTAATATTGTATTTCCTACAAACCCATCACATACTAAAACGTTTGTATCACCTTTAGATACATCTCTTGGTTCTATATTACCTACAAAATTTAATTCTTTTTCTTCTTTAAGCAATTTATGTGTTGCTTTAGTTAATTCATTACCCTTTTCTTCTTCTGCTCCAATATTAACAAGACCTACAGAAGGATTTTGAACTCCTAAAACCCCTTGATAATATAATTTACCCATCTTAGCAAATTGCACTAAATAATTTGGTTTACAGTCAACGTTTGCACCAGCATCAACAACCATAAAACTTCCATTTTTACCTGGCATTATAGGGGCAAGAGCTGGCCTTTCAATTCCTTTAATTCTACCTACTACAAGTGTACAACCTGCTAAAAATGCTCCTGTACTACCGGCTGATATTACAGCATCACATTCCTTATCTTTAACAAGTTTTAAAGCTTTATAGAGGCTAGAATCCTTTTTCTTCTTTAAAGCCATTACAGGGTGTTCGTTTGGTGAAATTACTTCTTTAGCATCAATTATAGTAACTAAAGATTTATCATATGTATAATTCTTTAATTCTTCTTCTATCTGTTCCTTTGGGCCTGTTATATAGTATTCTATTCCTTTGTACTCACTAAGAGCTTTGATAATACCTTCAACCACGGCTTTAGGCGCATGATCTCCGCCCATTCCATCTATTGCTATTTTCATAAACCTTCACCTCTTTTCTCTATATATAAAGAAAAGAAAGTCTAATGACTTTCTTTATTCTTCTACAGAAGCAACTACTTCTTTACCTTTATAGAATCCACAGTTCTTGCAAACTCTGTGAGCTAACTTCATTTCATGACATTGTGGACATTCAACTATGCCAGGTAAGCTCGCCTTAAAAGTTTGAGCTCTTCTTGAATTTCTTTTTGCTCTATATGTTTTTCTCGCAGGATTTCCCATTACTACACCTCCTTATTTCCAAACAACTCTTGTAACTTCGCCAGTCTTAAGTCTACATCATTTGTTTCACAATGACAAGAACCTTCATTAAGATTTTTACCACATTGGTAGCAAAGTCCCTTGCAGTTATCTGTGCAAAGTCTCTTAATAGGTAAGGTTGAAATAATAATATTTTCAACTGTTTTAGCAACATCTAATGTATTGCTATCTACAAAAATAATTTCTTCATCATCTTGAAGTTCCTTATTATTTGTAAACCTTTCTTCTATATCAATATCTATTGGATAGATAAAGGCCTCTAGGCACCTTGAACAATGCAGTTTCAATTTAGTTTTTATTGAAGCTCTTAGAGTTAAAACATCTCCAACAGATGTAACATTTCCAACTACATCTAAATTTTCTACTGCTTCTATTTTGTCTCCATCAAAATAAAGTGGAGCTAATTCATATGTTATATTGACTTCTTTTTTTCTGTTCTTTGATGAAATTAGGTCTGAAAATTGTATAATCATATGTACTTGCTCTAGACCATGTCCTCATATCCTTTTGGATACATTATGTACTTTATGTACATAGCTTGAGCCAAGCTTTATTTCACTCCTTAGATAAATATTTGCCGAATAAACACAATTTATTATATAAAGTGCATGATTAAAAGTCAAGCAATTTTACATAAATAACTTAACTAATAATTATGCACTTAGTAAATTAATTATTTAATCAATTCAACAGTATCTCTTGCTATAACTAATTCTTCATTAGTTGGAATAACGTAAGCCTTAACCTTACATCCTTCTTTTGAAATCTCTCTTACCTTTCCTCTAACGTTATTTCTTTCTTTATCAACTTCTACGCCAAGGAATTCTAAACCTGTAAGTATAGATTCTCTTGTTTCTGGGCCATTTTCTCCTACACCAGCTGTAAATACTATAGCATCTACTCCGCCCATAATAGCAGCATAAGCGCCAATTGTAGCTCTAACTTTATATTCAAATATAGCAAGCGCTAACTTTGCTCTATGAACATTTTCTTTAAATGCAGCATCTTCAATATCTCTAAAGTCTGAACTAATTCCTGATACTCCAAGAACACCTGACTTCTTGTTTAATAAATCAGAAACTTCATCAATTGATAATCCTTCTTCTTTCATTAAGAAAGTAACAATTGCAGGATCTATGCTACCAGATCTTGTTCCCATAGCAACTCCTTCAAGAGGTGTGAATCCCATTGAAGTATCCACTGAAACTCCATTTTTTATTGCAGCTAAACTTGCACCATTTCCTAAGTGACAAGTTACTATCTTTAAATCCTTTATATCTTTTCCCATAACTTCAGCTACTTTTTGAGAAACATATTTATGAGAAGTTCCATGGAATCCGTATTTTCTTATTCCATGCTTTTGATATAAATCATATGGAATTGTATAAAGATATGCTTCTTCTGGCATTGTTCCGTGGAAAGCAGTATCAAACACAGCTACCATTGGTGTATTAGGCATAAGTTCTTCACAAGCTTCTATACCTATCATGTTTGCAGGATTATGTAAAGGTGCTAATTTAAAGCATTCTTTAATATAATCTTTAACTTCTTCAGTTATACGAACTGATGATTTATACTTTTCTCCACCATGAACAACTCTATGTCCAACAGCTGTAATTTCATCCATAGAAGAAATAACACCATTTTCCTTGTCTACTAAAGCGTCTAAAACTAATTTTATAGCAACTTTGTGATCTTCCATTGGTTGCTTAACTATATATTTATCTCTACCTTCTACCTTTTGAGTTAGAACTGAACCTTCGATTCCTATTCTCTCTACTAAGCCTTGAGCTAAAGCCTCCTCTGTTGACATATCAATTAATTGATACTTAAGCGATGAACTACCGCAATTAATTACTAAAACTTTCATTTGTAATATTACTCCTTCCTAAATGGATATTATTTTTGAGCTTGTGCTTGAACTGCTGTTAATGCAACAACATTAACTATATCATCAGAACTACATCCTCTTGATAAATCGTTAATTGGTTTTGCAAATCCTTGACACATAGGACCAATAGCTTCTGCATTTGCAAATCTTTGAACTAATTTATATCCTATATTTCCACTTTGTAAATCTGGGAAAATTAATACATTAGCTTTTCCAGCAACTTTACTATTAGGTGCTTTTTGAGCTGCTACTTTGTCTACTATAGCTGCATCTAATTGTAATTCACCATCTATTAATAAATCTGGTCTTAATTCTTTAGCAAGTTCAGTTGCCCTTCTAAACTTATCTACCATTTCATGGTCTGCACTTCCCATAGTTGAGAAAGAAAGCATAGCTACTCTTGGCTCAACCTTGCAAAGATTTCTTGCTGTATCAGCTGTAGCAATAGCTATAGCCGCTAATTGTTCATATGTTGGATTTGGGTTAACTGCACAGTCTGAGAATAATAGCATACCCTCTTCACCATATTTTGATCCTGGAACCATCATAATGAAGAAACTTGATACTACTGAAACTCCTGGAGCAGTTTTTATAATTTGAAGACCTGGTCTTAACAAATCACCTGTTGTATGTACTGCACCTGAAACCATACCATCTGCATCATCTAGTTTAACCATCATTGTCCCAAAATATAATGGATCTCTAACTATTTTATCTGCTTTTTCTAAAGTCATTCCTTTATTTTTTCTTAATTCATAAAATTCATTGACATAAGCATCTAGTCTATCTGATGTATTTGGGTCTACTATTTCTACTCCGTCTAAATTAACAGCTAATTCTTTAGCTTTTTCCTCAATCTTATTTCTGTCTCCTACCAAAGTTACATAAGCTAATCCTAACTCTTGTATTCTTTGGGCTGCAACTAAAGTTCTTTCCTCATCACCTTCTGGAAGAACTATCTTCTTTCTATCAGCTTTTGCTGAATCCCATAATTTTTTCATAAGTTCCATAATAACTTCTCCTTTCAAAAAAAGTACGAACTTTTCTCCATATTCTAATATACTCCTAAATAACTATATTTTTCAACCTTAAATATTCAAAATATTTAATTCTTTATATTAAAAATATTCAAAATATTAACCACCTCTAATAAATATACTATATATTTTCATGATATCTCAATAATAATTAACTATATTTATGAAATTTATATGCTATAATAATTCTATATTTCCCATTAAGGAGTGTATTTATGAATATAACTGGACTAATTACAGAATATAATCCCTTTCATAACGGACATTTATACCATCTTAATACAGCAAAAAAAAATACAAATTGCGATGGTATAGTATGTATTATGAGTGGCAATTTCGTACAAAGAGGCGAGCCAGCAATAATAGATAAATGGAAAAGAACTGAAATGGCCTTAGTAAACGGAGTTGATTTAGTTATTGAACTTCCTACTTTCTATGCGGTATCTTCAGCTGAATTTTTTGCTAAAGGTGCAATAAAAATTTTAAATAGCACTGGAGTAATCAACAATATTTTTTTTGGAAGTGAATGTGGGGATATAAATTTACTATACAAAATTGCTAAACTTTTAACTAATGAATCTGAAGAATTTAAGCTAAAAGTTAAAGAAAATTTAAAATCAGGAATTACATACGCTAAAGCAAGAGAAAAAGCTTTAATTGATGTATTGCAAGATGATTCTCTAAATGAGGTTCTTTCTAACTCAAATAACATACTTGGAATAGAATATATTAAAGCAATTATAGATAATAAAAGTAACATAACCCCTTTGACAATGAAAAGAGAAGGATCTAGGTATAATGACAAAAACCTTAATTCTATATTTTCTTCAGCAACAAGTATAAGAGAAAATATAAAAAAGAACTCAACCCTAAACTCACTGAAATCTTTTATGCCATCACAGTCATTAGATATACTTAATAAGTTATTAAGTAATGACTATCCTTTCGTTTTTGAAGAACATATGTATAATTTTATTAAATATAGATTGTTGACAAATTGTATAAATTTTAACAATATTTTCGAGATAAAAGAAGGTATAGATAATAAATTTCTAAAGGAAATTTATCACAGCACTTCATATGAAGATTTAATTTTTAGAGTTAAAAGTAAGAGATATACTTATACTAAAATCTCCAGATTATTATCTCAATTATTTTTTGCATTAGATAATTATCACTTTGAAGAATTAATAAAAGATGAAAATTTATATATTCGAGTTCTTGGATTCAATGATACTGGAAGGCTTATTTTAAAAGAAATTAAAAAAAATTCTTCAATTCCTATAATAACAAAGGTTGCCAAAAATAATAATAATCCTCTTTTAGAATTAGATATACAAAGTACAAAGGCATACTCCCTTTTAAATGATAAAGTAAATCCTTTAAGTGATTATTTACTTTCACCTATAATAAAATAATAATATTAAAAAGTCATAAGCATATAAATACTTTAGGAGGTATAATTCATGATTAGTATTTATATTTTATGGCTTTTAATTTTTATTCTTGTTGCTATATTGCTTAGACTTTTAAACATAAAAAAAAATTATGTAATTTGCTTTTTAATAACTATCTTCATAATCATTTTTACAATTAATTTAAAAACTAGTATTGAAGCTGCTATAAGTGGTACAAAACTTGTAATTACTGCAATATTACCAACTATTTTTCCCTTTAGTGTTATATGCAATTTACTAATATGCTACGATGGAATAACACTTTATTCTAAAATACTTGGTCCATTGATATGTAAACCTCTAGGACTCTCTAGAAATTCATCATTCCCTATAGTTGCTAGCTTTATTTGTGGTTATCCCCTAGGTGCAAAATATTCATCTGATATTTATAATTTAGGATATATACATAAAGATGAATATGAAAGACTGCTAAATATAGCTTCGAATGCTGGTCCAATATTTATTTTAGGCTCAGTTTCTGTTGCTATGTTAAATAATATAAGATTTGGCTATATACTTCTTATTGCTAATTATTTGTCTGTTCTTATTATAGGATTAATTACAAAAAAACAATCTAAAAACTTAAATAATCAAGTTATAAATAATTCAACATTCAAAGCAAATAATTTTGGAATTAACTTAAAAACTTCAATAGAAGGTGCTATTAATACAACTTTAAATGTTGGAGCATTTGTAATTATTTTTTCTGTAATTATTAGCATAATAAAAAGCACCACTTCAATAAGT
>JAEZAL010000150.1 GCA_023427705.1 Bacillota bacterium
TATCTTCTACAACCATTTTATATATCCCATAGGCTATTTTTTCATTTGATATAATATTTGACTTAAAATAAGACATCTAAACTGACCTCCTATAACTTATCTACTGCTTCCCTTATTTCATTCCTCATTCTAATAACTACTTCTCTTGCACATAATGCAAACTCTTTTTCTCTTCCTTTATGCTTTTTATATGCTAAAAGTATTGCTCTTGAAGAATTAACAACTCCACCATTTCCATTATTTAAATATAATGCTACATCTTCTGCTTTCCCTCCTTGAGCTCCATATCCAGGTATTAGGAAAAACATATTTTTAAATCTTTTTCTTATTTCAATTCCTTCTTGTACATGAGTACATCCAATAACTCCTCCTATACTTGAATATCCACATTCCCCAGTAATTAAATTACCAATTTCAGTGATCTTATCACCGACAATCTTATAAACATGTCTTCCATCCGTAGTTTTAAGCATTTCTATATCTTCTGCTCCTGGATTAGAAGTTCTAACTAATGAAAAAATTCCTTTATTTCCTTTTTGTATATATGGTAAATATGGTTCTATGCTATCCATTCCCATATAAGGACTTACTGTTATAAAATCAACTTCAAAATCTCCTTCAAAGTGGCCTTTAGCATATTGCTTAGCAGTTGCAGCAATATCACCTCTTTTTATATCAGCAATTATAATTGCATCTTTTTCTCTTAAGTAATCTAAGGTTTCTTTATAAGCAAGTATTCCTTTTAATCCTAAAGCTTCATAATAAGCTATTTGTACTTTAAAACAAGCAGCTACATCTATAGTTGCATCTATTATTTGTTTGTTGAATTCAACTAAGGCCTCTGTTTCACTTTTACCTTCAAAAAGATGATTAGGTATATATTCAATAGCTGTATCTAAACCAACACATACCACGCCTCTTTCCTCTACTCTATTATATAACTTGTCTATTATAAAACTTTTCATATTGTCCCCCTACTTTTTGTAAAGAATTTTTCCAGACTTTATAGTTATTTGAACTTCACCATAAAACTCCATTCCTTCGAATGGTGTATTTTGGGCTTTTGAATGAAATTTCTTTGAATCTACTTTTATCTTCTTATTTAAGTCTACTAATACCAAGTCTCCGTCCTTACCTGGACTAATTATCCCTTTATTCATACCCAAAATGTTAGCACAATTCTTAGACATAATTTCACTTAATTTATTTAAGCTTATTTCCCTAGACATAACTAGACTTGTATAGCAAATTGAGAATGATGTTTCTAAACCTACCATTCCAGGTGATCCCTTCTCTTTATCTTCTTTAGTATGAGGAGCATGATCTGTACCTATGCAGTCAACTATTCCCTCTTTAATTGCTTTTATTATATAGTTTACATCTTCTTTTTCTCTTATAGGTGGATTTACTCTATAATTATTTATATCCTTCGTTAAAAATATATGATGTGGAGTAACTTCACAAGTTATATTTTTAAATGCTTTCTTTGCATCACTAATATATTTAATAGCTTCTTTTGTACTAACATGGCACATATGAAGTCTAGCACCTGTTTCTTTAGCTAAATATATATCTCTTAAAGTCATTATATTTTCAGCTATTCTCATATCAATATCTGAAAATCCTCTATCTTCTGCATGAGACATTATAATCCAATCATTCTCTTTAGCCTTAAGCATAGCTTTATACATTACTTCAGAATTCATAACCCCAACACCATCATCTGAAATTGCTTTAAGCTTTTTATCTCCTACAAATTCATCTAAATGACTTAAATCTTTACCATTAAATCCATTAGTAACTGATATACATTGATGTAAATCTACTAACCTTAATTCATTTTCTCTATTTCTTATTATTTGTAAAACTTCTTTGTTTGAACATATAGGTTGAGTATTTGCCATTAGGCAAACCCCTGTATATCCCCCTCTTAATGCTGCTCTAGAACCTGTTTCTATATCTTCTTTATATGTTAATCCTGGCTCTCTAAAATGAGCATGTGTATCTATAAATGAAGGCATCAATACAAGTCCTTTAGCATCAATAGTATTAATGTTGTCTTTACTTATATCTAGGCCTACTTCTTTAATTATTCCTTTTTCTATATAAACGTCCCCAATAAAATCTTGTGAACTATCAACAATCCTAGCATTTTTTATTAATAAATCCATAATTACACCTCTTATCTTTATAAATCAGATAATTTTATTATATTGTCACAATAATCGCACTTATAACTTCCCTTATCTTCATTAATCAATTTAAATGTATGAGGAACATAATTTTCTACTGTAGTTATACATCTTGGATTATCACACTTTAATATATTTATTACCTTTTCAGGTAATTCTGGTTTTACTTTTTTGCATATCACTCCATTTTTCACTTCATTGATAGTTAAGTGTGGAGATAATAATGTAATAATTGTATAATCTATATCTGAAGAATTCTCAATCTTTATAATATCCTTTTTACCCATCTTTTCGCTTCTAACATTCATTATTAAAGCTACTTGACTATTAACTTTATCTAGGTTTAAGTAATTAAATATCTTTATTCCAACTCCAGCTTTTATATGGTCAATTACTAGTCCATCTTTAATAGTAGTTATCTCTAGCATTTATTCCACCTCCAAAAGTTTTATAATTAACGCCATTCTTACATACATTCCGAATTCAGCCTGTTTAAAATAACAAGCTCTATTGTCCTTATCTACTTCCACATCTATTTCATTTACTCTTGGTAATGGATGAAGAACTATCATATCATCTTTTGCTGATTTCATTTTTTCAGTATCTAGTATATAACTATCTTTTAATCTTAAATATTCTTCTTCATTAAAGAATCTTTCTTTTTGGATTCTCGTCATATAAAGAATATCTAATTCATGAATTACATCTTCTAATTTTTCAACCTCTTTAAAATCAATGTTATTCTTAATTAATATTTCTTCCCTTATATACTCAGGGATAGACAACTCTTTTGGTGATATTAATATAAATCTAGTGCCCTTATATCTAGACATGGCTTTTATTAATGAATGAACTGTTCGCCCATTTTTTAAATCACCACATATTCCAATTGTATGGTTTTCTAAACCGTTTTTTAAAACTTGAATTGTTAAGAGATCTGTTAATGTTTGTGTTGGATGTTGATGTCCTCCATCACCAGCATTAATTACTGGAACATTTGAATACATACTAGCAAGTTTTGCTGATCCTTCCATAGGATGCCTCATTGCTATTATGTCTGAATAAATAGATACCATAGTAATAGTGTCAGCTAAAGTTTCTCCCTTTGCTGTTGAACTTGAATTTGGTTCACAAAAACCTAATATTTTCCCTCCAAGTTTCATCATAGCAGCTTCAAAACTGAATCTAGTTCTAGTACTTGGCTCATAAAAAAGTGTAGCTAATATTTTCCCATCACATATATGAGAATAAGCTTTTGGATTTGAAATAATTTGGTGTGCTAAACTGAAGATTTCTTCTAATTCTTTCTTAGAAAAATCCATTGAATCAATTAAATGCTTGTTTTTCATATTATCACTCCTTGTTAACATCTCTGTGATAAATTTAAAGGTTATATTATTTTTCATACAAAAAAACCTAGATTTATTAAAGGAAGACATAATAAATCTAAGTATAGAAATACTCTCTATCTCCCTTATTAATCTCTCTGGATTAAGTTAAAGGTTATCTTTTTCAGATAGGATAACATTTTTACTATTTTTTGTCAAGAGTCTATCAAATAAATAGGAAAGAGGCTATTAATAAAGCCCCTTTCAAATTTATTACTATATTATCCTCAAAATTTCTCCTGGATATATCAAATTAGGATTACTTATTCCATTTAACTTTGCAATAGATTGATAACTTACACCATGAGTACTAGCTATGCTTGTAAGTGTATCTCCAGGTCTCACAGTATAATATATTTTAGATTTATTATCTCCACTTATTAACAAAACTTGTCCTGGATATATTAAATTTGGATTACTAATTCCATTCATACTAGCTAAAGTTTGATAACTAACTCCTGATTTAGCTGCAATTGAAGAAAGTGTATCTCCTGGCTTTACAGTATAATATATATTTTCATCATTTGAAGCTTCTATTTTTGTTTCTATTTTTAAAACTTGTCCTGGATATATTAAATTAGGATTGGTTATTCCATTTAATTTTGCAATAGAATCATAAGTTGTCCCATATTTAATTGCTATTGAAGAAAGAGTATCTCCTTCTTTTACTACATAACTAACTGTAGGAACTTTATTATCATTATTATTTTCATTTCCTTTTGAGCCACTATTACTTCCACTTTCATTACCTTTATTTGAGCTACTATATCCATTCATGCCCTTTTCTATTATTAAAGTAGGATAATCTACTATCATATAATTTTGATCACAAACTACACCAGCTACTTTATTAGTTCTTATTAAGTTTGTTTCTCCTCCAAACTGCCACATTCCATAAGGGCCTTGATAAGTGCACTCTGTAGC
>JAEZAL010000152.1 GCA_023427705.1 Bacillota bacterium
ACTCATAATATGCTTGAGGGATAAATCCAACTAGATCTTCACAATTTTCACCATATAAAAGTTTAATATTCATCCCATTTGATCTACATAGTTTTACAGCTTCTGTTACTGTATAGTGGGTATAATAATGTCTTGGATGCAGAGTTCCACTATGATGGGTTAATACTAAGTCTACTTTTTCCTTAGTAAAGTAGTCAGCTAAAATTTTAGAAAATTCATCTTCTTTTGGAAGATTTTTTGATGAATATCCTAAAGGTACACAATCAGCATTCATAGCTTTTGCAACATTTATATTTTGATTAATTAAAGCTTTAATATATGCATCATTTTCCTCTTTAGTAGCATTTGGATCTTCAAGCCTTCCTTGTGTAACATGCATAAAGGTGCATTTAGCTCCTAGTTTTGAATATTTTATTATTAATGGGCCACCTATTAACTCTGCATCTAGTGGATGAGCTCCTATGCTTACAACTCTTTTTATATTCTCCATATATAACCTCCATAGTATCTTTATTTTAATAAATAAGGTAATTAAATATTTTTGCTATATAGGTAGTACTTTCTATAAATTTCAACTCCATGTCTTTGATAAAATCTCATTCCTGCACCATGAGTCCATAAGAAATACAAGTAGTAAAGCTTATTTTTCTTCATGTCATCCATCATCAAATTAAATAAAACTCCACCAATACCAGTACTTCTTAAATCTTCTCTTACACCAAATGGGCCGAATCTACAATCCTTACCATCCATTTTTCGCATACAAAATCCAACTATGGAATCATTTTTGTCTAAAGCAAGCCATATAAGCTTTTCAGCTTCATAATTTTGCATAGCTATTAAGGCATTTCTTTTCCAACCACCACCGAAGTTTTTCCCAAGGAAGTCTAATAAATCTAATGAATATTTATAATCAAATTTCTTAAACATATATCCAAATTGCTCTAGATTAGATTTTTTCTCAATTATTTTATCTGGAATTTTATAATTCCATAAGCTTCTTTGCATGCTTACAGCCTCACCTGTATTTTTGTAATTTAGTTTTTCAAAAAATGTTATAGCTTCTGGATAGCTATCAACATCTATTCCAGGGAAGAAATAATTCGGACTGTATGATGCAAGTATTATATTTTTTGTTCCTTTTGAGAATAACTTTTTTTCTATTTCTTCTACTAATTGCTTACCTATATTATTTTCTCTGAACTCTTTTTTTACAAAAATTATATTTATCCAAGCTTTTTCAGGTTCAAGCCCTCTATCTAGATAGGGGACTTGTCTTTTGATTGCTAAAACAAATCCTAGGATTTCTTCATTTTCTAATGCTATTAATGCTAGCTCATTATTGAAGTTATCATCAAATAATACTTGCTTTCTAAATTCATCTATTGAAATAGTATCTTTTATAAGACAATCATTCCAAAGGTTAACTACTGCTTCTTCATATTCTTGTGAATAATTAATGATTTTCATATACGTCTTCTGTCCCTTCTATTTGCTTTTTCATTTCTTGCCTTTCTAAAGTTTTAAAGAATGGATAAAAGATCAATCCAATTATAAAGTAGTTTGCTAAACTGAAGAAAAATGCAAAAACACTACCACCAGTTCCTAAGTATGCTGCAATAGGGGCTGGATCTGTCCAAGTAACTTGAGTTATAATTGGAGGTATAAGTGGAATTATAGCTGTAAATATATATGTCCATAGCCATAAAAATGAAAATCCAAATACCCATGGTATAAATAATATTGGATTTAAAACTAATGGTAATCCAAATAATACTGGTTCTCCAATATTAAATATTGATGCAGGTATTGATAGTTTTCCAATTGTACTATATCTTTTTACTTTGGATATAGCAGCTAAAAAAGCTATTGGAAATACTGAAACACGGACAAAGTAATTACACCATTCTTCGGTAAATAAGTTTGGAATTATTTGTGCGCCAGCTTTATAAGCCTCCATATTTTCTGTTATCATGTTTGTCCATATTGGTGTCATTACACTTCCCACAACGTTAGAACCATGAATTCCAGTAAACCATAATACCCTATCTAAGAAAAAGGCTAAAAACTGTGGTAATGGAGTTTTTCCAGCAGTAACAAGAGGAGCAAAAACTTTGTTTGTTATAGTAGGTATATCTAAATTTAGTACGTGTGAAAAAAGCCATGAAATCAATAATACTACCATAGACGGTATTAATGCTGTGAATGCATCTAAAACCATAGGAGGAACACCTTCTGGAAGTTTTATTGTTAAGTTTCTATTTATTAAGAATCTATAGATTTCTACTGCAATTATTGATATGAATAATGAAGAAAACATTCCTGAGCTTCCGAAGTTAGCAGCGTCTATTACTAGTTTTCCATCTTCTGTATTAAACATAGGAAAGAACATCATAAAACTTAAGAATCCAATTAAAGCTGTTACTATTGGTTTTATTTTAGAACCACGATTTTTGTAATACTCGCCTAGAAAGTATCCAGTAACAATTGAAATACAAACTGATAATAGCCCTAAAGTTGAATTAACTCCAGCCCAAAGCTTTCCAGCAAATGGTGCAACGACATTACTCCAACCAGGAATAGGTAAAGCAGCTATTAAAATTAATAATGAACTGAAAATAAGAATTGGCATTGTAGTCATAAATGTTTTTTGTATTACTTGCAAGTATCTCATCTCGGATATTTTGATTAAAGGAGGTGCAAGACGCTCCTCAATAAAGTTAGTGAATTTTTCCATAATCCTATCTCCTTTTTAATAATACTAAGTAAAAAACATTGATTTAACTATTACTTTATATAATAGCTTTATGATTTGTTATATGATTACTTAAGCCTCCTGGTAAATGTTTACAATACAATAGTAACATGAATATAGAATAAAATAAAGACTATTTCTCATTTATTTTGAGAAATTTCCCTAAGTAAAAAATTATGATATAATATTAGTAATAATTATTAGAAGGAGCGAGAATTTATGAATCCAATGGATGTAATTTTGCTGCATGAAAATGAATTTACACAGT
>JAEZAL010000335.1 GCA_023427705.1 Bacillota bacterium
TGTATTAGCTATCACTGTTCTTCAAAAATCTAAACAAATAGGAATTTTAAAAGCAATGGGTATAAAAGATAAGGATGCAAGCTTAATATTCTTATTTGAAGGATTACTACTTGGAATAATGGGAGCAATCTTAGGTGTTATATTAGGGTTCTTATTAAGCTTTATGTTTAGTAAATTTGCTGTAAATCCAGATGGTACACCTATTATCCAATTATATATTGACTATAAATTTATTGGTTTATCAGCAATTGTAGCTATACTATCATCAACAATAGCAGCATTAATACCTGCTAGAAGGTCATCAAAACTTAATTTATTGGAGGTAATTAAAAATGGGTAAAATAATAACATTGAATAATATAAACAAATTTTTTGGAAGTGCTTTTAAAACACAAGTTTTACATGATATAAATTTATCTTTTGAAGAAGGAACTTTTAATTCAATAATAGGTCAATCTGGAAGTGGAAAAAGTACTTTATTAAATATAATGGGTACTTTAGATCAGGCTTCCACAGGAGAAATTTATATAGATTCAAAAAGAATCGATACTCTTAAAAAAAATGAACTTGCAAAACTTAGAAATGAAACTATAGGGTTTATATTTCAATTTCATTATCTTTTACCTGAATTTACTGCATTAGAAAATGTTTTAATGCCATATAAAATTAAATCTTCAAAGGTTTCAAAAGAAGTTATGCAAAGAGCTGAAGATTTATTAGAATTAGTAGGATTATCTAAAGTAAAAAATAATCTTGCTGTTAATATGTCAGGTGGACAACAACAAAGAACTGCAATAGCAAGAGCATTAATGAATAATCCTAAAATAATATTAGCAGATGAACCTACTGGGAATCTTGATTCTGAATCAACAGAAACAATATATAACCTTATGAGAGATATAAACAAGAAATTTAATACCACTTTTATAGTAATAACTCATGATAATAGAATAGCAGAAAAAGCTGATAGAATTATAGAAATAAAAGACGGTAGAGTCTTAGAAGTAAAAAATACTAAAGTAAGAATAGCTGGATAACTATAATATTATATTAATTTCTAAGATAAGAAAATAAAATTGGAGTTGATAAGTTCAACTCCAATTTTATTTTTAATATTTAATTTTTAGAATTTAGGACTTATTTCTGAAGCTTGGATTCTTTTTAAATCCTTTTGTCTTAATCTTGTTTCTTCCATTATTTTGTCCCAAGACTCACCAGCTATCAGCATTTCCTTAGCTCTGTTATGTGCTTCATTTCTATTTTGTCTATTCATATTTCCCTCCAATTAATATTAAAGTTTATTTTTCTACATATATATTATTTAGAGAAATATAAATATTTATTACAAAATCTATTATTTTTTATATTATGATATTAAATACTTTTATCTAGATTCTAAATAAGTCCAATATCATTTCTATAATATCTATTTTTAAAGTTAACCTTATCAATAGATTTATATGCATCTTCTCTAGCTTCATCAACTGTCTTACCTATTCCTACTACAGATAACACTCGTCCACCATTAGTCTTTAAAATTCCATCTTCAAATTTTGTACCTGCCATAAATAATTTCTCCCTAACTTCATTATCTATAATTATTTCATAACCTTTTTTAAATGAATTAGGATAACCTTTTGAGGCTAGTACTACGTTCACACAAGTGTACGGTTTCCATTTAATTTCAACATTACATAATTCTTCTCTTAATGATTCTTCTATAAGTTCAAGGAAATCACTTTCCATTAGTGTAAGAACTGATTGTGTTTCTGGATCTCCCATTCTAACATTATATTCTAAAAGGTAAGTCCCTTTTTTAGTTATCATAATTCCAAAAAATATAATACCTTTAAAATCAAAACCTTCTTCTTTTATTCCAGTTAAAGTTTTATTCATAATATTTTCTTTGAAATCCTTAAAAACTTCATCCGTTACATATGGATTAGGAGCTAAAACCCCCATACCACCAGTATTAGGTCCTTTTCCTCCATCAATAATTTGCTTATGATCCTTTGCTGAAATAAATGGTATTATTGTTTTTCCATCAGTAATGGAAAGAATTGATGCTTCAACTCCTTCTAAAAATTCTTCTATTACTACTTTTTCACCAGCACCTTTGAATATATCATCTATCATAGATGATTTTACTGCATTTATCCCCTCTTCTTTATTTTCACAAATAAAAACCCCTTTACCAGCTGCTAATCCATCAGCCTTAATCACTATTGGATAACTACATTTTTCTAAATAATCTAAGGCTTTATTATAATCATAAAAAACTTGGTATTCAGCAGTTTTGACTCCATATTTTTTCATAAAATCCTTAGAAAAGCTCTTACTCCCTTCAAGCTTTGCTGCTTTCTCACTTGGTCCAAAAATCTTAAGTCCCTTAGCTTTAAACTTATCTACTATACCTTTCGTTAAAGGTTCCTCTGGACCAACTATTGTTAAATCAACAAATTTATCTAAAGCAAATTCTAATAATTTCTCTATATCATTCGAATCTATACTTATATTTTCACATTTAGACTCCATAGCAGTTCCCCCATTACCAGGAGATACATATATTTTTTCAACCCTATTATTTTTTGCCAACTTCCAAGCTAATGCATGTTCTCTACCACCAGAACCAATAAGTAAAATTTTCATAAAAAACCCCCTTAAAAACTGAAAAATGTAAAATGTAGATTCTTCATTATTCATTTTACATTCCTTTTAGTGTTTGAAGTGTCTTATTCCTGTAAACACCATAGCTATTCCATGCTTATTACACGCATCTATAGATTCTTCATCTCTAATTGATCCACCTGGTTGAATTATTGCTTTTATTCCGTTCTTAGCACATTCATCTACTACATCTCTAAATGGGAAGAATGCATCTGATGCTAATACTCTAGCACCTTTGCCTCTTTGAAGTGCTTCTTCTGTAGCCCATATTCTATTAACTTGTCCACCACCAATTCCAATAGCTACTCCATCTTTTATTGCAACTATTGCATTTGATTTTACATACTTAACTACCTTCATTCCAAATATTAAATCTTTCATTTCTTCTTCTGTTGGTATTTTTTCAGTAACTACTTTTAAATCATCTATTAATTTTAAATCCTCTTGTTGAACTAATATACCACCATCTACAGTAACCATATATTTATTTGCCTTAGGCTTATTTTCACACTTTATTACTCTTAAATTCTTTTTACTTCTTAAGACTTCTAATGCATCTTCATCATAATCTGGAGCTGCTACTACTTCTAAGAATGTCTTAATCATTTCTTCTGCTGTTTCTTTATCTACTTTTCTATTTATTGCAACTATTCCTCCAAATATTGATGTTGGATCTGCATCATAAGCTTTTTTGTAAACTTCAAAAGGTGTTTTTCCTATAGCTACTCCACATGGTGTATTATGTTTAAGTCCACAACAAGCAACTTCCTCAAATTCACATGCAACCTTCCATGCAATATCTAAATCTTTTATATTGTTATAAGATAATTCTTTCCCATTTAATATTTCAAAGCTATTCATTGCTCCGTCAAACTCATTACAACTATAATAAGCTGCACTTTGATGTGGATTTTCTCCATATCTTAAGCTTTGTTTCTTCTTATATGAAATTGAAAGATATTCTGGATATTCTTCATCTTCAAGTAAGAAATTAGATATTGCAGCATCATATGCACTCATTAAATTAAATACTTTACCTGCCAACTTCTTTCTAAGTGATACTGAAACATCTCCATTTTTATTTATTTCTTCCATAACTGCTTTATAATCATCTTTATCAGATATTACTATAACATCTTTAAAGTTTTTTGCAGCCGCTCTAAGCATAGTAGGTCCACCAATATCAATAAATTCAACTTTTTCATCAAAGCTTAAATCTTCTCTAACCTTTTGAAAGAAAGGATATAAATTAACTATAACCATATCTATAGTTTCAATATTTTTTGATTTAATAGTATTCATATGCTCTTCGTTATCTCTTATAGCAAGAATACCTGCATGTATAATTGGATGAAGAGTTTTAACTCTACCATCTAACATCTCTGGAAAATTAGTAACTTCATTAACTTCTATTACATTAACACCATTTTCTTTAAGATGTTTATAGGTTCCTCCTGTTGATACTATTTCTATCCCTTTTTCTTGCAAAAACTTAGAAAAATCTAAAATTCCATTTTTATCAAAAACGCTAACTAAAGCCCTCTTTATCATAAAAACCCCTCCTACTTAATTGATAATGAATAATTCATGTGAAAACTCCTAATGAGTTTTGGACAATGAAAGAATGAAGTTTCTCTTAATCTTTTAATTCTTTCATTTTTTCATTCTTTCATTCCTTAATTATTCTTGTTTTTCCATTTATAATTTCCACTTTATTTCTTCTTATCAAATCAATTGCTTTTGGTAATAAAATATGTTCCTTCTCTAAAACTCTTTTTTGTAATATTTCTTTTGTATCTTCAAAATATACTGGTACAACTTCTTGAAGAATTATTGCTCCCCTATCTACTTCTTCATTAACAAAATGTACTGTACATCCTGTAAATTTAACTCCTGAATTTATTACTGCTTCATGTACTTTTAACCCATACATCTTAGGTCCACAAAAACTTGGTATTAATGATGGATGAATATTAATTATTTTATCTTTAAACTCTTTTAATATATCCCCTTGTAAAATTGAAAGATAACCTGCTAAAACTATTAAATCAACTTTCCCCTTAGTTAATTCTAGAATTTTATTAGATGTTTTATTTCCGTACTCATCTTTAGATATTATATAATTTTTTATCCCCTTAATTTTTGCTCTTTCTAGTGCATATATTCCTTCTTTACTTCCTATTACCATTTCTATTTTACAGTTTAAAGTGCCATTATCTATAGAATCTATTATTGATTGAAGGTTTGTTCCTCCCCCAGATACAAGTACTGCTATCTTAAACAACAGCCTTCACCTCCAGATGTTATATACCCTATTTCATAAGCTTTTTCTCCCATTTCAATTAATGCTTTTATAATGCTATCTACATCTTCTTCATTAACACATAATACAAATCCAATCCCCATATTGAATGTATTATACATATGTTCCTTATTAACACCTTTTTCAATTATTTTCTCAAATATTAAAGGTAATGGATAACTGTCTTTCTTTATAACTGCTGTTACCCCTTCTTTATTAAACATTCTTGGAATATTCTCAATAAATCCTCCACCTGTAATATGGGCCATTCCTTTTATTCGGAATTTTTCTAGTAACTTCAAAATTGGCTTTACATAAATTTTTGTAGGTGTTATTAATGTTTTCCATGCCTCTTTTCCACCTATATCTTCATTTAAATCTGTAAATAATTTTCTTACTAAAGAATATCCGTTTGAATGTAACCCTGAAGATGCAATTCCGATTAATTTATCTCCCACTTTAATATCTTGTCCATTAATTATCTTATCTTTATCTACTATTCCAACTGCAAATCCAGCCATATCATATTCCCCATCTTTATAAAAGCCTGGCATTTCAGCAGTTTCTCCACCAATTAAAGTGCATTCCCCTTGTAAACACCCTTCTGATAC
>JAEZAL010000235.1 GCA_023427705.1 Bacillota bacterium
TTTTTAAGTAGTTTAGGCTCTGCTATTGCAATGTACTTTCAAGTTTCTCAGACAATTTCAGCTTGGTATAATACAAAGGTTCATTCTGTAAATAATGACTTATTAAAGCTTATAGTACCAATAGGGCTTATTGGTATTTTAATAGCAATAATGGTAGCAAAGGATATTACTATAACTTCTTTAGGTGAAGATATAGCTATTAGCTTAGGACAAAAAACTAATATAGTAAAATATTTATCTATGGCTGCAGTAGTATTATTAACAGCAACTTCTGTTGCATTAGTTGGGAAAATTGCTTTCGTTGGGTTAGTTATACCGAATATTACGAGGATGATAGTTGGACATGATTATAAATATATTATTCCATATTCCTTAATAGGTGGAGCATTTTTCTTAGGATTATGTGATTTAATAAGTAGATACATATCCTTTCCTTTTGAAACACCAATAGGAACTGTAACTGCTATTATAGGAGTACCTTTCTTCTTATATATGATAAAAGTAAAGGGAGGGGCTAAAAATGCATAAGAAAAAACTTAAATATTCCTTTGTAATAATAGCATTAGTTATATTAATCTTATTAGCTTTTTATATACATTTAATAAATGGAATGTTTGATATAAGCGTTCTAGAGGTATTTCAAACTTTATTTAATTTAAATGATAATGAGAAATTTAGATTGGTAGTTTTTGAATTTAGACTTCCTAGAATAGTTATAGCTATATTAATTGGAATAGGATTATCAATATCAGGTCTTTTTCTTCAAGGAATTACAAAAAATGAATTAGCTGATCCAGGAATTTTAGGGATAAATTCTGGTGCAGGAGCAGCAGTTATAATATATATGTTTTTTATTAATTTTAAAGCATCAGCATCTGATGGAAGCAATATTTTAAGTATATTTGCAATGCCTGTGTTTGGATTTATTGGAGGGCTTTTAGCTGCTTTTATAATATTAATATTTTCAAATAATAATAAAAAGATGGACATGCAAAGGCTTATATTAACAGGTATTGCAGTGAATAGTGGATTTTCAGCTGTTTCAATGCTTTTTTCTATGAAGATGAATGCTTCAGATTTTGAATTTGCAGCTATTTGGCAAGCTGGTTCAATATATAATGCAAATTGGACTTTTATTTATATGATGCTTCCTTGGATAATAATTTTAACTGTATATATGTATAAAAAGGTTCATTTATTAGATTATTTTCAATTAGAAGAAAGTAGTATAGTTAGCTTAGGTATAGATTTAGATAAGGAAAAAAGAAAACTACTATTTGCTTGTGTTGGACTAATTAGCTCCTGTGTATGTGTTGCTGGAAATATAGGGTTTATCGGATTAATGGCACCACATATAGCTAGACAATTAGTAGGAATAAAGCATAGAAAACTTATGCCAGCAACAGCTTTAGTTGGAGTTTTTCTTTTAATAATATCAGATTTTATTGCTAAAACTGTTTTTGCACCATCAGAATTAGCTGTTGGGATAGTAATATCTATAATAGGAATTCCTTATTTTATATATTTATTATACAGAGGGTAAAGAGGTAGAATATGAAAAAAGCTATTGATATTAAGAATTTAAAAGTAGGATATGATAAAAAAATTATAATTAAAGATTTAGACCTTACTCTAAAAAAAGGTAAGATAACTAGCATTATTGGTCCTAATGGATGTGGAAAATCAACTTTATTAAAGAGTATAGGAAGAATACTTAAAAAAGAAAAAGGGGATATATTTCTTTTAGATAAAGATATGAATAATATGAAAAGTAAGGAGATAGCAGAAAAGTTAGCTATACTATCTCAAAATCCAACAGCACCTTCTCAATTAAAAGTTGAAGAGTTGGTGTCATATGGAAGATATCCTCATAGAAATAATGTAAATAAATTATCTAATGAAGATAAAGAAAAAATTGAATGGGCATTAAAAGTAACAAATACAATGGAATTTAGAGATAGAGAATTATCAGATTTATCTGGGGGACAAAGACAAAGAGTTTGGTTAGCCATGGCATTGGCACAAGATACAGATATATTATTGTTAGACGAGCCCACAACTTTCTTAGATATGTCCCATCAACTTGAGGTACTTAATATTGTAAAGAATTTAAATGATAAAGAAGGTTGTACTGTAGTAATGGTTTTACACGATATAAATCATGCTGCTAAGTATTCTGATTTTATTGTAGCAATGAGAAATGGTAATATACTATATAATGATGAACCAAATGCAATAATGAATAAGAAGGTTTTAAAGGATATTTATAATATAGATGCTGATCTTGTAAAAAGTGAAAATTATAATGTACCATTATGTTTAAATTATGAACTATTATAATAATAATGTATAAGATTGATTAACTTCAATCTTATACATTTTTTATTTATTTGGATGTGAAAATAAATAAATAATGAAGGAAAAATATACAAGATAAATTTGTGAAAATATATATTTTTATTTCATAATAGTAAATATTTTGTTAATAAAGAGAAAAAAATGTAGAAAAATAAGGTAAAAAATTTTATTATAGGAAATAGTCTTAATAAGAATTAATAAACTTTAATAAAAAGTTATTTATGAACATCAGGGGGTATATATGCATAATAGGATAAAAGCACTGATAGTTGCAGCTATGGTTGTTACAAATAGTGTTTCTCCAACACTAGAGGTATTAGCTAATGAACTTGAAATGGAGAGAGTCAGTGAAGAAATAACTACTACTATAACTACAGAAGAAAAAACTGAAGATAGCCTGATTTTAGATATTGCTGAAGAAGAAAGCAATACTTTACAATCAGAAGAAACAAGTGAAGATATTACAAATTTAAATATAGAGGAGAAAAGTGAAGAAAGTTCGCTTATAAATGAAACAAATATTTCAGAAGAAAATAATAATGCAGCAACTAAAGCAATAAGGAAGTTAGAAATTGAATCAAATACAGGAGAGTTTGATTGGGGATACTCTACTAGCAATGAGGTTGCTATACTTGTAGAATTTGATAATAGAAATACTAAAAAAGTATTAGAAATAGAATTAGCAGATGGAATGGCATTTAATAGATATGCGGTAAAAGATACTCCATCTAATTCAGTAGAGTTTGAGGCTACACCTACAGAGTTAGCAGTAATTAAAGATGTTTTAGATAAACCAACTCAAGATCAAGTTACAGGTCAATATAGTGGAAAGTTAGTATATGAACTTCAAGAGGGAGTAGCATCTGGGAAGATTGTTGTTAATGTATCTGTAGATAGATATAAGTATTATGATGCAAAGACAATAGATAAGGCTATTAAAGTTACGGTAAAAGAGAATGATGTTGAAGTTGATTTAAAATCAATAGATGTAAAAGCTAAAGATAACACAAGTATAGGTGTTAAAAATAATTCTTTAAATAATAATTTAGGAAATAGAACAACTAAATTACAACCAGGAGGAACTGGGAATACATATAATTACTATAGAAATACGACATCTACTGTACAAACTGGTGATAATGGAATAAGAGATTTTACATATATAAAAGGTGCAGAATTAATAATGTATTATCCTGTAAACACAACATTAGTTAGTGTAAATAATTTACCATCTGGTGCTACTTACGATAATTATCCAGATGAAAATAAGGTTGTAATAAATATTAGTGGACCAACTATTCAAAATAGTAATGTTAGCTTAACATATAAAGTTGATGAGAATGCTTCACCTGGAATTATAGAGGCACCAAATAACAATGTTATGAAGGTTACATATTATGATGGTATTAGTGCAGAATTAATAGCTAATGTAGTAGATAGTGTAGAGGTCGTTGACCCAAATACATTTAGTTCTGTTATAGAAATGACTGTACAAGATGGTTATTATCATGATTATAATGGAAATAGTTTATCAATAAGTGGATATATATATTTACAGGATAAAACTGTTAAAGAATATAATGATCAAATATTTGAATATAAGTTTTCAAATTGGAATACTAGAAAAGTTCTATTACCTGACTCTATGACAGGTATAAAAAATATAAAATATAAGCTTTTTGGAGATTCAACAGTGTATGATGTAGATAATAGTAAACTTGTTGATTTTCAAGGTGTTAGTAGATTAATAGATGCAGATGCATTAGGAATAGATAAAGGTAAATATTTTGAAGAGGTAACTTTTGAAGTAGAAAATATACCAGTAGGATTTGATGATTCTAGTAATGGAAGAAATAATAAGCTCGCTATAAGCTTTGGTGAGTTACCAACTGGAATTAACGAAGGAAAAACAACTGTTAAAATATATCCTAAAGGAAATGAAAATGCAGCTATTATAACAGAGAAACCAATAAAAAGAGTTAATAAACCAGAAAAGATAGCAATATCATCAGCAAATACATCTTTAAAGAATGAAGAAAATAAAGAGGTATCAAACTCATTTACTCAAAAAGTATTAAAAGCAAAAACATCATTTGATGCAAACAAAGGTTTTAATAGAATATATAATTTCTCGAATTATTTAGAAAATCCTGAGATAATAATAAGAATGCCAAAAGGGTTCCACTTATCAACTCAAACAATAAAATTAACACAAAATGGTGTTGAAAAAAAATATACTATTAGCAGTCATACAAGCGCAGTAGATGGATCACAGATATTTACTCTTCAAACTGAGAATGTCAAGATAGGCGGATTTAATCCTGAAACTTTAGCTATAAACCCAGCAATTGATGTAGAATTTGATTTCGTTACAGATGCTACAGTTAATGGTAAGTATAATATAAATGATATGATATTTATAGGTAAAAAGGGATCTCATATAGATCAAGTATATGATAATTCAGGTATATTAGTTCAAAATGATAATTTTGATTTAATTAAAGGAGATAAGCTAAACGGAGTAGATAGAGCTCTTGGAAGAACTCAGACAAAAGAATTTGAAATAATAGAAACAAAAGAGCTTGTTGTAACAACTCATATTAGAGATTATGGAAGTAGTGAGGATAAACAGCCTTATAACAAAGATGACGAAAGTACAGCTATACAAGTATCGAAAGGAACAAAAGTAGACTTCATAGTTAAAGTAGAAAATAATTATGAGAGACCTGCAGAGGATTTTGAAGTATTTATACCGATTCCTAAAAAGGGTGTAAATATGGGGCCTGAAGTTCAATTGGGACAGTTTAATTGGGACATGGAAATAGAAGGTGATCCTGAAATTATCGTTAAGGATAAAGATGGAAATACAGTAAATTTAGCAGATCTATTTGAAGTTACATATGGATTAAATCTAAATGGAGGAAGTTCCTATGATACAAATTATACTACAGATAAAGACGTAATAAGAGTAGTAGCTAAAAGAGCAATAGAACCAGGAGTTGTAGGAGAAATAAAATTTACTTTTAAAGCATCAGATAATGTATCTCAATTAGATGTAGGCTCTCTTAATGTATTTAATGCTTATTATCGTAGAAAATATGATAATGGAACAATAGATATAAGATTACCTGGAAATTATTTAGGGTTAAGATTAGCTATAGGACAAGTTAAAGGTATAGCATTTTTAGATAAAGATAATGATGGATTATATACGGTTGGAACAGACACAGTTTTAAAAGATATAGAGGTTCAATTATGGAATAAGACTACAAATACATTAGTAAAAACTGTTATGACAGATTCATATGGTGAATATTTATTCGAAGGATTAGCAGATGGAGAGTATGAGGTTAAGGTAAAAAATGATGGTGACGCTGTAAATGTAAATGCAAATAATGCTAAAAGATTTACAAAGAAAACAGCACTTTCAGGAGATTCATATAAAAATGACTCGGATATTGAAAGCACAGATAATGTAAATGGTAGAGTATCTATTACTATACCAACTAAGTCACATATACATGATATAAATGATTATGTAAATGTTGGATTTGTTGAGCCGATTAATATTAATATAATAACTGATGGAAATGGTGTATTATCAGGAGCGAATTTTGGAAATTATAAAGTTTGGCCATTTACTACAATACAAGCTCCGACAACTGTAACGCCTAATACGGGATATAGATTTGTTAATTATACAAATGATGATACTGGAGCAGTAGTTAACTTCCCAATTGAAGTAAGCTCAGATATTACTATAAAAGCGAATTTTGAAAAATTAATATATAAAATAACTCTTGATTCAAATGGAGGAGCTAATGGTACTGTATTAGAAAAAGAAATAGCTTTTGATGATCTAATAAAAGATTCATTAAATTCATTAGTAGGTGATGAGCTGCCAACAAGAGATGGATATAAATTAATTGGATGGTCTACAAATCAAGATAAAACTGGTTTAATTACAGATACTGATAGAATGGGATCAGCATCAATGACACTTTATGCGATATGGGATAAAGCACCAGAAATAATAGGTGCTACAGATATAGCAATTAAGTTAGGAAGTAGCTTTGAAAAGTTAGATGGAGTAGAAGTAAAAGATGATGAAGATGGAATTATACCATCAAGTAGCATAATAGTTAGTGGACAAGTAAAATTAGATCAAGCAGGAGCTTATGAATTAATATATACAGTGAAAGATAGTGCTGGAAATATTACTGCAGTAAAGAGAGTAGTAACAGTATACGGAACTCCAGTGATAACAGGAGCAGACAAAGTAGAAATAAAAGTAAATGATACATTTGAAGAATCAAAAAATGTATCAGCAGAAGATACTCAAGGAAATTCATTAGCTGTAAAAGTAATAGAAACTACAGTAGATACAACAACTCCTGGAAAATACAAAGTAGTATATGAAGCAACAGATGGAGTAGGAAATACAGTTACAGTAGAAAGAGAAGTAATTGTATACGGAACTCCAGTGATAACAGGAGCAGATAAAGTAGAAATAAAAGTAAATGATACATTTGAAGAATCAAAAAATGTATCAGCAGAAGATACTCAAGGAAATTCATTAGCTGTA
>JAEZAL010000300.1 GCA_023427705.1 Bacillota bacterium
CTTTAACCTTTGATCCAACTTTAATATTACTTCTATTTGTACCGTCCATTAAACACCTCAATATTTCACTGTTTCTTATCTAAAAGAACCATTTACTTTTTAATAGTTCTTTTATATTATACACTACAAATAGTTTTTATCCTAAAATTCTAATTTTATACCCTTTATAACTTTCTTCTATTAAAATTTATAATTGCTAAAATAAATGATATTATTATTAAAATTATTGTAACCAATATGGAAAGTCCGTAATCTGAAACCAAAGATGCTCCCTTTAATAATTCTAGACCTGATGTTAATTTAATTGGAAGATACTTAGATAGCTTTACTACCATATTTAATAAATAACTAACTAAATATGTTCCTCCTGTAAAAAGAAGAACTGAAGATGAAGTTTTCATAAAGGATGAAGCAAGTACAACAATTGCAATTAATAATATTCCAAATAAATAAGAAGCACTTGCAGCAAAAATTATATTTTGTGCAATACTATTATCCCAAAAATAAGCATTATAAACATAGGTAACTCCAAAGCATAACCAATAGCATAAAGTCCAAGTTAAAATCATAGTAATACTTTTAGATAAGACAACCTTCCATCTAGAAAGTCCCTTTGTCAAAACATTAATAAGTGTTCCCTTTTGATATTCTGAAGTGAAAATACCACAAAACATAATAACAAAAACTATAAACTCCATAGATAAATTTTTATAGTACTGTTCCCAAGAAGTCATAGCTGTAACTACAACTTCTATAACCATAATCCCTTGTTCCTTTAAAGACTCTGATAACATTTCAAATAAAAATGGTGTTAGTTTTGCAAGTGCAGGGTTCATTATTCCAAAAATAAAGAAAATACCTATAAGAAGATATAACTTTCCACTTCGAGTAAGTTCCATAAATTCCTTTTTAGTAAAAGCAACTACCTGCTTCATTTGCTAACCACCTCCATAAATAAAGATTCTAAGGTTGGCTCTCTCATTTCTATCTTTAAAGGATAAATTTTATTTTCATAAAGTAGTTTCATAGCATATCCCATATCCTCTTCACTCTTTTCAATATATTCTAAAATAGGTTTATCATTAGAATACTTTATTGGTAGTATCTTAGAAAATCTTTCTGCTTCTTCTAGGGATTTAAACTCTATATTAAATCCTTCACTTTTTCTTAAAGTTTTTATTTCTTCTAAGCTTCCTTGAAGAGCTAACTTTCCATTATGAAGAAGTCCAATTTCATCACATATATTCTCCACATCAGATAAGATATGTGTGGAAAATATAACTGTTGTTTCCTCTTTAACTAACTTTAGAATATCTAAAATTTCTTTTCTGCCTATTGGATCTAAAGCAGAAGTAGGTTCATCACAAATAAGAAGTTTAGGCTTATTTAATAAGCCTTGAGCTATTCCTAGTCTTTGCTTCATTCCTCTAGAAAATCCATTAATTCTTTTTTGGGAATTTTCAAGACCTACCATTTCTAATAATCTTAATATTCTAACCTTTCTTTCTTCCTTTGGAATTCCTGTAATTTCTCCACATAGGTTTAAATATTCATAAGCAGTCATATATCCATAAAATTCAGGAACATCAGGAAGATATCCTATATATTTATTAGTCTTAGTATCTCCATAAATAACTTTTTCGCCATTTACTTCTATTATTCCATTATCACTTTTTAAAAGCCCTAAGATCATTTTCATTGTAGTAGTTTTTCCTGCTCCATTTTCTCCAATAAAACCATAAATAGTTTTTTCTCCAACCTTAAAACTTAAGTTATCTATAATCTTTTGAGAGCCAAAGCTTTTAGAAAGATTCGTTACTTTTAGAACATCCATTTAATCATCCTCTTTTCCAAGTAGGAAATATAAAATTGGTCCAATAAATTGCATTCCAATAATAACAATAACAAGCCAAAGGGTTCTATTTCCTCTTTTATATTTATTATGAGTTAATATATGTCTTATAGTAACTCCTAGTAAAATAAATTCTGCTAATATTAGAGGTATTAAAAATGGTAATATTTCTTTTAATTCCATAGTTATTTACCTTCCTTTCTTCTTTCTATTTTCATCTTTAATTCTTTATATTCTTCTTCATCAAAAAGAATTGATAGAGCAGGATTTTCAAGAGCTGGAAGTAAACTTTCCATTACAACCTTCCCTGTTCTTGGAGCCTCTGTCTTTAAAACAAATTCTTCAAACCATTCTTCTATACGATCAAAATATTTATCTCCATGAAGAAAAATACCTTCTTCAATAAACTTAAGGCTTCCATTAACAAATTCTTTAAGTGACTTCAAAGCCTTTACCCTATCTCCATATACAGAATAAAAAATAGCTTCTTGATAATTAAATTGTAAAGCTGTATTTGGATGTAGATTTTTAATATCAAAGGCTTCTATAACTTTTCTAATTCTATTTATTGTCTCTTCACCAAATTCCCTATCTTGAATTTTTAAATTAATCATTGCCATACTATTAGATATTAAATTCATTAAGTCCTTATAAACAGCTATTTGACTATGAAGTTCTGCCTTTGAAACTTCTCCAATACTTTCATAGGCTTTAATTAGTATTGGTTCATATTGTACTGTTAGTTGCTTCTTCTTTAAAATAGGCTCTAAGTCTTCAATAACTTCTTTTGCTCTTCCTAGATAAAGATTAGCTATTGCCTTAAAGTACAAATTTTCTTCATATAATCTAACATCACTACTATATTTAATAATATGATCTGAAAGTTCTATAATACCATTTAAAACTTCTACTTCCTTATCTTTATCTCCTGAAATCATAAAATGGTTTAACCATAGTACAATGATTTGATTTAAAAAAGGATAGCAAGAATAATACTTTTTAACTAAGCCTTTACTTTTTTTAATAACTTCATCAAAGGGTAGTTTTGAGAAATCTTCTGCTAAATCCACATAATATTTCTTTATTTGTTCAGGGCTTAATTGAGGTTCATATCCAAGTAATTCATCTATAGTAACATCAAAATAAGACGCAATTTCACGTAATAATAATATATCAGGATAGCTTTGTCCTGTTTCCCACTTAGAAACAGAAGCCTTAGTAATTCTTAAAAAATTTGCTAGTTCCTCTTGAGTTATCTTTTTTTCTCTTCTTAATTTACTTATATTCTCAGCTAATCTTAGTATATTAATAATAATGCCCCCTTAATTAACTATTCTTTGTAAATATAATTATTCTTTACTTCTTAATTAAGTATACATTTAAACCATTGTCATTTCAAAAGGTTAAAAGTTAACTTTAAGATTTAAAATCAACCATTAGGAAACTTATATTATTATATAGTTTATTAATTAAACCATTTTTTATAACAAATTCCAAATAAAAAAGAGCCATATCCATAATTTAAAAAATTATTTTGATATAGCTCTAAAAAAATCCAGAATTATTAATTCAAAAAACTCTTTCAAGAGTTTTACCATTAATTCTTTCATTCTTTAATTCCTTCATTCTTTCATTCAATTTTAATAAAGTCTATTTATAGCACTGAATACAGCCTTTATAGATGCTACAGTTATATTGCTATCTATTCCAACTCCAAATGTAGTTTCTGAACTATCTAATCTTTTCATTTCTACATAAGCTGCTGCTTTAGCTTCTGAACCTTCTCCTAGTGAGTGTTCAGCATAATCTACAATAGTTGTCTCAACTAATTTACTATTAACTAAAGCCTTCTTTAAAGAATCAATTGGTCCATTACCTTTAGCAATAAAATTCTTTTCTTCCCCATTATATAAGAATCTAATATTTATTGTAGTATTATCTTGACTATCCTCTTCATTATCATTATCCTCAATTTTAAACTTTATTAACTTAAATGGTCCCTTTACTTCTAAATATTCTTCAGTGAACTTGTCCATTATTACCTTTGGTGATATTTCACCAACTTTTTCTGTTATTTCTTGAATTATTTCACCAAATTCCTTATGCATCCTCTTTGGCATTTTATATCCATAATGGCTTTCTAAAACAAAGGCTACTCCACCTTTTCCTGACTGACTATTTATTCTTACTAATGCTTCATATTCTCTTCCTAAATCTCTAGGGTCTATAGGTAAATATGGAACTTCCCAATATTGATTATTTCTTTCCATATACTTTTTCATCCCTTTATTAATAGCATCTTGATGAGAGCCTGAAAAAGCAGTAAATACTAATTCTCCAGCATAAGGATGCCTTATATGAACAGGTATCTTACAACACTTTTCATATATATCTATTACGTTATTTATATCATCAAGCTTAAGTTTTGGATCAACACCATGAGAAAACATATTGCAAGCTAAATTTATTATATCTACATTTCCAGTTCTTTCACCATTACCAAATAAAGTTCCTTCAATTCTATCTGCTCCTGCTAACATAGATAATTCAGCAGCTGCAACTCCAGTTCCTCTATCATTATGGGGGTGAACACTTAAAATAACTCTTTCTCTATCTGAAAAATGAGTACTCATCCACTCTATTTGATCTGCAAAAATATTAGGCATATCCATTTCTACTGTGGATGGAAGATTTATTATTACTTTTTCTTCTCTGTTAGCACCCCAAGTATCTAAAACTGCCTCGCAGACTTCTAAAGCATAATCAACTTCTGTTCCCGTAAAACTTTCTGGAGAATATTCTAAATATATTTTTCCATTAAAATCCTTAGAATATTCTTTTACTAGCTTAGTTCCTTCTACTGCAATATCTTTAATTTCTTGCTTACTCATATTAAATACAACATCCCTCTGAAGTACTGATGTAGAATTGTAAATATGAAGAAATGCTTCCTTAACACCTTCTAAGGCCTCAAATGTTCTTTTAATTAAATGTGGTCTTGCTTGAGTTAATACTTGTACCTTAACCCCATCTGGAATTAATTTATCATCAACTAATCTTCTTAAAAAATCAAATTCTATTTGAGAAGCTGATGGAAATCCTATTTCTATTTCCTTAAAACCTAATTCTATTAAAAGATTAAACATTTTTATCTTTTCTTGCACAGTCATTGGATTAATTAAAGCTTGATTACCATCTCTTAAATCAACACTACACCATATTGGTGCCTTTTCTATTTCTTTGTTTGGCCATGTTCTTTCTTCTAATTTGATAGTTTGAAATTTCTTATACTTTTTGTAATTCATTTTAGTGCCCCCTTGCTTATTGTTAATAAAATTAAAAAACCGCGCAAACCCTCCAATATTTGGAGCGATTTACGCGGTACCATCCAAGTTTTAACTTAATTAATTTAACGATATAATATACCGATAAGACCTACTTTCCCCATTCAGTCTTACAACTCCTGAGCGAGTTCAAAAGCGAATATATGCGGGCTCTCACCATTTCCCTACTCTCTTTATTATCTCATACTTTTTACTACTCTCATTCTAAGCATTTTTTTATTAAATTAATTAGTAATATACTATATTTTTCATATCTTGTCAAATACTTCTGAAATTTTTTATTATATTACTATAAATCTACTCTTCCTCTAACTTCACCATTATAGAAAGCTTTTATATTATTTATTACTTCTTTAAATAATCTTTTTCTAGCCTCTACACTAGCCCATGCTATATGAGGAGTTATAACTAACCTATCTTTATTTTTTACTGAGACTAATGGATTATCTTCTTTTATAGGCTCTACTTCAAAAACATCTAATGCTGCGCCAGCTATTAATTCTTCATCTATTGCCTTAGCAAGATCTGATTCAACAACTATAGGTCCTCTTCCCATATTTGCTAATATAGCAGATTTTTTCATCTTTTTAAGCGCATCGTAATTAATTAAACCTTGAGTAGAACTACTTAATGGTGCATGAATAGATATTATATCTGAAGTTTTAAGTAATTCTTCAAAATCCACTCTTTTATAATCAGAATTAGAATTCTTTCCTGATGTAGAATAATAAATAACATTAGCCCCAAAAGCTTCTGCTATTTTTGCAACTTTTCTTCCTATAGCACCCAAGCCTATAATTCCCCAAGTTTTACCTTCTAATTCATAAAAAGGCTTACTTACATCAGTAAAAATACCACTTTTAGCATATGCTCCTGACTTAACAAAATTATCGTAATATGAAAGTTTATCACATAAAGATAAAACTGTTGCAAAAGTATGTTGTGCTACTGTATTAGTTGAATATCCAGCAACATTTGTTACTGCAATATTATTTTCTTTTGCATATGCAACATCTATATTATTAAATCCTGTTGCAGTTTCACATATTAATTCTAAATTTTTTGCTCCCTTTAAGTTATTTTCATTTAAAACAACCTTATTAGTTAAAACTATGTTCGCATTTTGTATTCTTTCAGCAACCTCTTCTGGCATAGTTGTTTGATAATGAATTAAATTACCAAATGACTTTAATTCATTAAAGTCTATATCCCCTAAAGTTTCAGCATCTAAGATAACTATGTTTTTCATATTCTCACCCTCCAATTTATTAGACTAAATTTAAAATTTCTTCAGGACTATCTATAAAATAATCTGGCTCAGAAGACTTTAAGGTATCTAAGCCTATAAAAGTGTAGTTAACTCCACAGGTTTTACATCCTGCTGATTTACCACAATAAATATCATAAATACTATCTCCAACCATTATAGCTTCACTAGGATCTACTCCTAAATCGCTACATGCTTTTAAAGCTGGATCAGGATTCGGCTTATGTAATTCAGTGGATTCTGGTGTGATAATTACATCCATATAATCATGGATACCAGCTATCTTCATTCCTCTAATAGCAAGTTCTGCTCTTTTTGATGTTACTATTCCAGATTTTATTCCTTTTTTCTTTAGCCCTTCTAAAAGCTCCTTTACCCCCTTAAAGGCAAAGCACATTTTATCATGAAGTTCTTCATTATGTTTTCTGTAATAAGCAACTAAATCATCCACATCATCTCTCTTTGCATGCTTTTTAAAAGGTTCACCTAAAGGTCTTCCAAAGAAGTCTAGTATTTCTTCTCTCTTTAATTCTATCCCTAATTTATCTTTAAAAGTCTTATCAAAAGAATTATATATTAATTCATTTGTATCTAATAATGTTCCATCTAAATCAAATAATACTGCCTTAATCATATTTCCTCCTAAAGTTAAGTTTTTAATCATTTGTGATAAACTTTATATTTATAATAACATATATAATATGCTTGTACAAAATCAACTCCTTGAAAAATCAAAAAGATAGATATTATATCTTTCCTCTGGAGATAACCAGTGAAAAATATAATATCTATCTTTTTCTATAATTTAATTATTAAAGCCATAAATTATAAATCAAATAAACTTAGCTGCTGATTATTATATCCCTCTTTATAGTTATTAATTATATCATTCATTTTATAAAGTAACCCTAGT
>JAEZAL010000346.1 GCA_023427705.1 Bacillota bacterium
ACAGAAGTAATTCCAAACTTAATAGATTACTATTATAAAGGTGATTTATTTGAAGCAGTAGTAAAAGCAACTTCAAAAATGGAAGGAAGCTATGCTATTGGAGTTATTTGTAAAAATGAGCCGGATAAAATAGTAGCAGTTAGAAAAGATAGCCCATTAATTGTTGGTATAGGAGAAGGTGAATACTTTATAGCTTCAGATATACCAGCTGTTATTAATCATACTAGAGAAGTTTATTTACTTGAAGATAAAGAATTTGTAATCTTAACGAGAGATGGAGTAGAAATTAAAACAGAAGATGGTGAAGAGGTAAATAAAGATATATACCATGTAACTTGGGATATAGATGCAGCTGAAAAAGGCGGTTATGAAGATTTTATGTTAAAAGAAATTCATGAGCAGCCAAAAGCTATAAAAGATACTTTAACATCTAGAGTTTTAAAGAATACTCCAATTCAGTTAGATGATATAAATTTTACAAAAGAAGAATTAGAATCTTTTGATAGAGTATTTATAGTAGCTTGTGGAACAGCTTATCATGCAGGATTAGTTGGTAAAACAATAATAGAAAAGCTAGCTAAAATACCAGTTGAAGTTGATATAGCATCAGAATTTAGATATAGAGATCCACTTATAACTGATAAATCATTATTAATAGTTGTAAGCCAATCTGGAGAAACTGCAGATACATTAGCTGTATTAAGAGATGCTAAAAAAGTAGGTGCTAAGGTTCTTGCTATTACAAATGTTGTTGGAAGCTCAGTTTCAAGAGAAGCTCATAATGTTATTTATACTTGGGCAGGTCCAGAAATAGCAGTAGCATCAACAAAGGCTTATGAAACTATGTTAATAGCATTTTATATTTTGGGTATTTATTTTGGAGAATTAAAGGGAACTATAGACTCTAATTTAGCAGAAGATTTAAAAGAAGAGTTATTAGTATTACCTGAAAAAGTGAAGAAAATTTTAGAACAAAAAGATGAATTACAAAAATATGCCTCAAAAAATTATGCAATTAAAGATGTATTCTTCTTAGGAAGAGGATTAGATTATGCAGTTGCATTAGAAGGTTCATTAAAGCTTAAAGAGATATCTTATATTCACTCAGAGGCTTATGCAGGTGGTGAACTTAAGCATGGAACAATTGCTTTAATTGAAGAAGGTACACCAATTATAGCGTTATTAACAGATGATAAGCTTAAAGATAAGATGGTAAGTAATGTTAGAGAAGTAGTTACAAGAGGCGCTAGGATTTTAGGAGTAGCTAATGAAGGAGATAATGAAGTTATGGAAGTTTGTCACGAAGTGATTTATATTCCAAGAACTCATGAACTATTAACTCCAGTTTTATCAGTAGTTCCACTTCAATTAATAGCTTACTATGTGGCAAAACAAAAGGGATGCGATGTAGATAAGCCACGTAATTTAGCAAAATCAGTTACTGTTGAATAGTAAAGGAGAGAAAGAATATGAGAGAAGAATTAATTAATAAATTATTAAATGAATATAAAGAAACAGAAAAAGCATTAGAGCTTGGAATAGATTGGTTAAATGAAAAAGACTATGCTAAAGGAAAGCTAGACTTAGTAAAAGTAATAATTAAAGATTTAGAAAATCTATCTAAAGAAGCTTAATAATATAAGTATGCACACTTTATAAAAATATAGAGTGTGCATTTTTTGTTAAAAAGTATTACTAATTTCTGAATTAACAAAAATTGAAAATAAATTAAAGTGAATGTAGCTTATGCTAATGGAAAAATATATAATAAAAGTAATTAATTGAGTGAGGAGAGAAGAGATATGGAACTTATTTTTTATACGGAAGAAAACCAAAGACAAATAAATTCTTATAATCTCACAGAGGAACAACTTCGTTACACTGGGCATCCAATTGAATGTGTGGGATTAGGAGAAGTTGATAAAGATCGTTATTCTATTTTGTGCATGGAAAAAGATAAGCTAGTAACGTTTTTTTGTTTACATAAAAATGAAGGTGTAAGACCATATTCAAATAACAGAAATGCAATTTTATTAAGAGCATTTTCAACAGACACTTATTTTCAAGGGAAAGGGTATGCAAAGCAAGCATTAATACTTTTACCTAATTTCGTAAAAGAAAACTTTAAAGATATAAATGAAATTGTATTAGCAGTAAATATACAAAATGAAGTAGCACAAGAATTATATAAAAAGTATGGGTTTAAAGATGAAGGTTTGAGAAAAATGGGCAAAAAGGGTGAGCTTATTATTATGAGTTATTATTTATAGACAGTTAGAATAAATTTTCATTATTTAATCTAAATTTTATAATAAAGAAAAGGAGGTTAGTTATGCAAAGAGAGATTATAAAGAATACTAAGTTACTAAATGAAGAAGGAAATCTAAGCCAAACAGGATACGCAAGAAATTTAATATTAGATTATGATAGAAAAGATATTAAAGCCAATTCTTTACGTATTAAAGAGTGGGATTATTACTTAATATATAATGATGAATATGGGATTGCTTTAACTCTTGCCGATAACTCTTATATGAGTTTAGAGAGTGTTTCTATTTTAGATTTTAAAAATGCAAGAGAAAAAACAGTATCGCCAATGCAACTACTTTCTCTTGGGAAAGTAAATATGCCTTCAAGTTCTAAAGAAGAAGATGTAGTGTATACTTCTAAAAAAGTTGATTTATCATATAAACATAAAGATAATAAAAGAATTTTAGAATGTAGAATGAATAATTTTCATGATAAAAAAACATTTAATTGTTATCTTGAATTAGATGAAGAGCCACAAGATTCAATGGTTATTGCTACTCCATTTAACAAGGACAAGCATTTTTACTATAATCAAAAAAT
>JAEZAL010000323.1 GCA_023427705.1 Bacillota bacterium
TCTTGTGCCTGTCCAGAGGTTGTTAATATAATTAGTGAAATGAAAGAAAAAAACTATATAGATTATAATGATTTATCTTATATTGAAGATTTAGGGTGTTTAAAAATAAGGGAAGGTTTAGTTAATATACTTCAAAAAGAAGACATAAGTATAGAAAATAAATTACTTCTTTGTTATAACATGCTTTTTAAAATACTTTATAGTGATGATTTGACTTACGAAGATTTAAGAGAGTTTTTAGATAAATATAAATTTAATAATTATATAGAGGAAGAATTAGATACATACAGAAACTATGATGAGGCTAATGATACAAAAATCTTTAAAGAAATAAATTCATTATTTAAAGATATAATAGAAAACTATAGAAATGTCCCTATTTTTGAAGAAGCACTAAGGGATATTTATAAATATACTAAAGAAGTTAGTACAAGAGACTTTTCTATGAAATGGGAAGACTTTAAAGCTTTATTTAAAGAATATGATGTTTTAATTGAAAATTGTATTGTATCAAAAGTTTTAAGCAATTGTGTTAGTGATGATTTAGAAGAAATAATAATATCTTTTGAAATGATAATATTAGAATATTTATTAATGAGACATTCTGCATTTCTAAGATACTGTATTAATGTAAAAGAAGAGATTAATATTCAAGATATAAAAGATTATATTGTAATTTTTTCAAGAATAATAGGAAACAATTCTGAATCGGTAATAGAATTTTTATTAGATATGTTTGAAAGTGAAATATTAGAATTTGATTATATATTTTCATTAATGTTAGCTTAATAGAAATAAACATAAGTATAATATTCAATAAATTCATTTATATAAATTTGTTTTATTGGTAGGTAACAGTCAAAAAGCTATTATCTACTTTTTACTTTTATATGGATTATTATAAAAATAATGGTACAATAGAAGTAACTAGAAAACTATTCCTAAATAATAAGTATTATTTTATGTTTGCAGATATAAAATAAATATTAAAAAGGGGGAAATAAATATGAATAAAATTATACTAGTTGCAGAGACAGGTTCAGATATACCAAAAGATATTGCAGAACAATTGGGGGTTTTTCTTGTTCCAATGCATGTTACCATGGGAGATACTACTTTAGATGATGGTACTTTCCCAGTTGAAGAGATTTGTGAGTACTACGATAATACAAATAACATTCCAAAGACAAGTGGAAGCTCACCACAAGATTTTATAAAAGTTTTCGATGAAATTCACAGACTATATCCAGATAAGCAGATATTACATTTAGCATACTCTGCAGTAACTACTTGTTCATACCAAAGTGCTTTAATAGCAGCAGAAGATAGAGATTATGTTAAAAGTTTCGATACAAAACAAGTATCTGTTGGACAAGGTGTGGTTGTAATAGAAACAGCTAAATATTTAAAAGAAAATCCTAATGTAACTATGGATGAATTAATAAAAGAAGTTGAAAGAATATGCGAACGTGTAAAAATGTGTTTTGTTCCTGATGAATTAGAGTATCTTAGAGCAGGTGGACGTGTAAGCAATGCAGTTTTTATAGCTGGAAAAATACTTAGAATTCATCCATCTATTGAAATTGAAAATGGACGCTTAGTAGGTAAGAAAAAATATAGAGGAAAAATAGAAAACATAGTACCAAAGCTAATAGAAGAATTTAGTTCTGATAAAAATTTAGATAAAAAAGAAGTATATCTAATATGGTCAATAGGATTATCAGATGCAATTCGTAAATTAGCAGAAGAAAAAGCAAAGGAAATGGGATTTGAAAAAATTAATTGGATGCAAACAGGATGTGTTATTACAACTCATGGAGGTCCAGGTTCCTTTGGTATTGTAGGATTTTCTAAATAATAATTAAAATTAATAATAAGCTAGTAACAATAAGACAAGTTACTAGCTTCATTTTATTTAATATATGTCTTTTTATGACAATAAATCTGTAACTAGGTAAAATTTGTCGCATAATTTATTATATATCAATTAATAAATTGGAGAGAGGCATGCTAAACGTAATATTAACACCACTACACTATATTTATCTTATATTTATAATTATTATTATAATTGCAATGATAATGAAGAAAGATATATCCTTAATTTGTATATTAGGTATATTTGTTATAGGAATTGTTGGAACTCAATCAATTTATGAGTCAGTTATGGGAATCTTTAATAGCCTGGTATATGCGACAAAAGAACTGATGCCAACTATACTTATTATTTCAGTTATAACGGCTATGAGTAGTATCTTAATGGATTCTGGTATAAATAATGAAATTGCAGCTCCATTTAAAGGAGTAATAAAAAATTATTGGGTTGCTTATTGGGTTATTGGAATAGTAATGATGATTATGTCTTGGTTCTTTTGGCCATCACCAGCAGTAGCACTTATAGGGGCTATCTTTTTACCTATTGCTAAGAAAGCAGGACTTCCAGCTATGGGAGTAGCTATATCTATGAATTTGTTTGGGCATGGTATTGCTTTAGCAAGTGATTATATAATTCAAGCAGCTCCTAAAATTACTGCTGATGCAGCTGGAGTACCAGTAGCTAATGTTATTTCAGCTAGCGTTCCTCTTACAATAACTATGGGAATTGTTACTACTGTTTCTGCATTTTATTTTCTAAGGAAAGATATTAAATCAGGTGTAATATCCAGCGAATATACTATAGATGATGAAGAGAGCAGTGATAAAAAAATGCTTATATCTTCACAAAAATTAAGAAGAGCATTAGCTTTGCTTATTTTAATATTATTTTCTGTAGATATATTTATAATGTTTAAGGCAAAACTTCAAGGAGGAGATGCAACTGCTCTTATAGGAGGTACTGCAGTATTTATATTAAGTTTAATTTCTTTAATAACCTATAAGGCTGCTGCTCTTGAAAAAATAACAAATGATCTTGTAAAAGGTCTACAATTTGGTTTTAAAATCTTTGGTATTGTAATACCTGTTGCAGCATTTTTCTATTTAGGAGATTCTGCCTTTAATGAAGTGTTTGGGGAAATACTTAATAAAACTTCTAATGGTATAGTAAATGATTTAGGACTTGCACTTGCAAATATAGTTCCTTTAAATTCAACTGTTTCAGCAAGTACACTTACTGCTGTAGGAGCAATTACAGGTTTAGATGGGTCAGGTTTTTCAGGTATATCATTAGTTGGTTCTGTTGCCAATATATTCTCAACTGCCCTTGGTGGAGGAGTAGAAACTTTAACTGCTTTAGGACAAATATCAGGTATATGGGTTGGTGGAGGAACTTTAGTACCTTGGGCTGTTATACCAGTAGCGGCTATTTGTGGTGTTGATCCCTTTGAACTAACTAAGAAAAATCTAAAGCCAGTTATAATTGGTCTTATAGTTACAACTATAGTAGCAATATTATTGATTTAAGGAAAAATTAAAAATATCAAACAATATCCCCATTATAGAATTAAAAAAATTGCATAATGGGGATAAGTTTTTATAAATATATAATATTGGTTAATAAGTTTTTTATATTTAAATATTACGTATTTTTTAATAATTGGATATTAATGAATATGTAAACGATGTTATAATAAAGATAAAATAAGAAATTGAAAGGAGTGAATAAATGTATTTAGGAATAGATATAGGTGGTACTTTTATTAAGTACGGACTAATAGACGAAAACAATAAAGTGATAAAAAAGTGGAAAAAACCAACTAAGCTTATGGCAACAAAGGATGAGTTCTATGATTATTTATGTGAAGACCTAGATAAATATGAATATAAATTAATAGGTATTTCTGCTCCAGGGGTAATTGATGATAAATCTAACATTTTATCTAAAGCTGCAGAAAATGTACAGATAATGTGTGGTACTAATGTTAATGAGGAGGTTTCAAAAAGAGTTAATAAAAAAGTAACCACAATTAATGATGCTAAAGCAGCAGGCTATTGTGAATTTTTATTAGGAAATGGTCAAGGAACTAAATCTAGTGTTTATTTTATTATTGGTACAGGCATTGGAGGGTGCTTATGTGATAGAAATGGAGTAATTCATGGAGTAAATGGAATTGCAGGAGAGTTCTCAGCACTTCTATTGTCAACTAACAATGATAGACCAGAATATTTTGCAAGTGTTGCTTCAATACCAGCCTTAGTTAGAATATATAATGAAAAAAGTAAAGAAAATCTTCAATATGGAACTGAAGTATGTGAGAAATATATAAATAATGATGAAGTTGCCATAAGAGCAATGGATCAATGGATAGATAATATTTGTACATGTTTATATAACATAGTTTTATTTTATAATCCAGAAGTTATTTGCTTAGGCGGTGGAATTAGTGAAGAGGATTGGTTTGTAGAGCTTGTAAAAGAAAGATTTATAAATTTGGACAAGATTTTTATGGATATATGTACAACTAAAATAAAAAGATGCCTATATAGTAGTGATTCAAATATTTTAGGAGCAGTATTGTATTCAAAAGAAGTTCATGATTCTAGAATTTAATAGGTATTTAAAATGATTATATTTGTTATGGAGGGAAAAATATGAAAAATATATTATTAGTATGTTCAGCTGGGATGTCTACAAGTTTATTAGTTAATAAAATGAAGGCAGCAGCAAAGGAAAAAGGATTAGAAATTAATATTGATGCACTGCCAGTTTCTGAATGTTCATCTGTTATTGATGAAGCAGATATAGTATTATTAGGACCACAAGTTAGATTTCAAAAACCACAAGTTGATGCTTTAGTAAAAGGTAGAATACCAGTTGAAATTATAGATATGAGGCTATATGGAACTATGAATGGAAAGGCAGTTTTAGAACAAGCTTTGAAAAGTCTTGAAAAATAATTTCACTAACTAAAAGGAGTAAGAATTAATATGAGAAGATATCCCATTGAATTTTTAGATATATTAAAGAATGAAACTACAGAAGTCATAAATAATGGAGTTAAAGTCATATTAAAACCTAGTCCTGGAGAGGACCGTTTTGGTTATTTAGATCCATCAGAAAAGTCTATTATTGATGAACAGATAGTAGCTAATATAGCTAATAGAAAAGAAAAGACTGAAGAGGTATTATCACAGGATGCAATAATTCAAGAGATTAGAGATAGTATGGGATGTGCAAATTTAAATTTAAATACAGTTGAAATATATACAAAATTTGAAACACTAAAAGACAGTGGAAATGAAGTAGGATTGTGGAGATATTATCCAAGGTCTATGGAAAGAACTATGAATAAGCCAGCTTTAGTATTTTTCCATGGTGGAGGTTGGATTGGTGGTACTACTTATGTAGTAGAAAATTTTTGTAAGCTAATATCAGAAAAAGCTAATTGTGTTGTTTTTAATGTGGATTATTCATTGGCGCCAGAAAAGCCATTCCCAAATGGATTTAATGATAACTATAGTGCAGTAAAACACATATATGAAAATTCAGATAAATATGGAATAGATAAAAATAAAATAGCAATTGCAGGAGATAGCGCAGGAGGTAATTTTGTTGCAACTATAGCACTTAGGGCTAGAGATGAAGGAATACCTATGATTGCACTACAAGTATTAATTTATCCATGTATAGCACTTGCTGATGCATCTGTTGAAGGATATGAATGGTCAGAAGAGGTATTTAATATTGCACCTGAACAACAAGAACTAATTAGTAGTATGCTAACACTAGGTAAACCATCAAGTATAGAAGATAATCCAATTAAACAATTATATATATTAGATGAAAAGGATATATATAATCCTTATGTAAGTCCAATTATGGCAGAATCTCATATAAATCTTCCAAAAGCCATTTTAGTAGGTGCAGAGTTTGATGGACTTAGAATACAAACAGAGTTTTATGCAAAGCAACTTAAAGATGCAGGTGTAGATGTTACATGTTATAGGTATAAAGGTATGACACATGCATTTATTGATAGATTAGGACTTGTACCGCAGGCAGAGGATTTAGCTATTATTATTTCTGATGCAATTAAAAATTTAGGTTGAATAATATATTAATTAATAAAGAAAAGTCATCTATTAGCAAGTAAGCTTATAGATGACTTTTGTATTTATTACTTAGTATAATTATCAAAATAACCTTGAATAAATATAATAGGAGTTCCCTTATCTCCACTTCCTGAAGTTAAGTCAGATAATGATCCTATAAGATCAGTAAGTCTTCTTGGAGTAGTACCTTGTGATTCCATAGCTCCAACTAAGTCTGATTCCTTATTTTTAATATATTCAGATATTGCATTTTTAAGTTCTTCGCCCTTTAAATCAGCAAAGTTATTATCAGCAAGGTATTTTAATTTAATTTCATTTGGAGTACCATTTAATCCAGCTGTAAATGCTGGTGAAACAACAGGGTCAGCAAGTTCCCAAATCTTACCCACTGGGTCCTTAAAGGCTCCATCTCCATAAATCATAACTTCAACATCTTTACCAGTCTTTTCTTTAAGAATAGCTTGTATATTATCAACAATTGGTTGACAGTTACGTGGGAATAATTTAATAGTTTCTTCTGTTGATTTATTTGAACCTAATAAACCATAAGCTTCATTACATCCACTTCCATCAATAGATTCAGATAATATATTATCAAGACTATAAATTTTTTCTCCGCCATTTGCCTTTAATATTTTCTTAGTTCTAAATCTTGTATGAATGTCACAAGTAAGAACACTCTTTGTATAATTTAAGATAGTCTTAGGATTATTTGAGAATATTACTTCACATTCAACACCATATTCTTCTACTAAAGACTTATAATAATCTATATAATCAACACCAGTAAAGGTATGCTTATTATATCCAAATAAATTACGGAAATCTTTTTCTGTTAAAACATCTGTCCAAGGATTAACACGCTTATCATCTAACATATCTATATCGACTAAGTGATTACCAACTTCATCAGATGGATAACTTAGCATTAATACTATTTTCTTAGCTCCCTTTGCTATACCACGAAGGCAAATTGCAAAACGGTTACGACTTAATATAGGGAATATAACTCCAATAGTATCATCACCAAATTTAGATTTAACATCCTTTGCAATATTATCTATAGAAGCATAATTTCCTTGAGCACGTGCAACTATTGATTCAGTTACAGTAACTATATCCTTATCATTTATATTAAAACCTTCAGTTTCTGAAGCTTTAAGTACACTTTCTACAACTATATCTTCAATTTTATCTCCTTCTTTAATGATTGGACAACGAAGACCTCTAACAACTGTACCAACAACTCTTTCCAAAACAATCTCTCCTAACCATATAAATTATTTCCAAATTTTTAATACTCTTGTAATATACACTAATTAGTGATATAAGTAAAATAAATATAATGAATACGAGATATAAGGAGTACTTATATGATTACTAAATTAGATTTATATAAAGTATTTTGCCAGGTAGCAAAAAGCAAAAGTTTTTCTAAGGCTTCAAAGGAACTTTATATGACACAACCAGCAGTTAGCCAAGCTATAATGCAGCTAGAAAAAGAACTAGATATTAGACTTTTTAATAGAACATCAAAGGGGGTATCTTTAACAAATGAAGGAAGCCTTTTGTTTGAATACGCCAATTCTGCAATAAGCTTAATAAATGTAGGAGAAGAAAAAATATTAGAATTTAAGAATTTAACAATGGGAGAATTAAAGATTGGTGCAGGAGATACTATATCTAAGTATTTTTTACTTCCGTACTTAGAAACCTTTCATAATAAATATCCTAATATTAAGTTTAAGATTATAAATGGTACAACCATAGAACTTTGTAGCTTAATTAAATCAGGAGAAATTGATATTGCAGTTTGCAATCTTCCAATTAAGGATTCTTCTTTAGAAATGATACCTTGTAGAGAGGTTAGAGATATTTTTGTTTGTGGAGAGAAGTATAAGGATTTAATAAAGGAAAAGGTTTCATTAGAGGAAATGGTGCAATATCCTTTAATATTTCTAGAACCTAGTTCAAATTCAAGAAAGTATGTAGAAAAATTTATGATATCTAAAGGGATAAGAATATCTCCAGAGTTTGAACTTGGGTCCTTTGATCTTTTGTTAGAATTTGCAAAGATAAATCTAGGCATTGCCTGTGTAGTAAAGGAGTTTTCAAAGGACTACTTAGAAAAGGGATTACTTTATGAAGTTAATACTTCAGAGGAAATACCAAGTAGAAGTATAGGCGTATGCCATTTAAAGAGTGTACCACTTTCATTAGCTTCTACAAAGTTTGTTGAGATATTAGAAGAATAAAAAAAGTGATTATTTAGAGCTTAATTTGCAGAAGTTCTATTTCTTATTTTTTAGGAAGAGGATCTAATACTGAAATACCACACAATATATTGCTTTCAACTAGTTCTGTTCCCTTATAATAATAATAGGAGACCTCCACAGACATAGGCTTTTCAGATAAATTATCTATGGTTTTATTATTCAATGAATTATAGTTGGTTATTAAATATTAGATAAGAGTATATGATAATAAGATAATAGGGCTAGATTAGGATAGGCTGTATATAAATGATATAATATTAAAGTAATTATAGAAGATTATTTTAATTGAAATATAAAGGAGAAAAAATGAAAATTTATTATTTTACATCTACAGGAAATTTATTATATGTAGCTAAAAGAATAAAAGAAGGGGTAGGAGACTGTGAGTTAATTTCTATACCAAGGGCATTAAAAAATCAAGATTTTAATGTAGAAGATAATGTAATAGGGTTTGTATATCCAATACATTGTGGTTCACTACCTATAGTGGTAGAAGATTTTATATCTAAATTAAATATAAAAGATAAGCCATATATCTTTGCAATAGGAGTAACTGGAGGGGGAAAGGCGAAAAAGAGTTTTTCGCACATTAATGAACTTTTAGGGGAAAAGGGTAAGATAAGTAATTACTTATGTGTAAAATATATTTCTAACTATACAAGGGCAGGAAG
>JAEZAL010000333.1 GCA_023427705.1 Bacillota bacterium
CAGGTGAAGTTTCTAATTTTCATAGATTAAAATCAGATGAATTATGGTATTATCATGATGGACAAGCTTTAACAATTTATATGATAACTCCAGAGGGAGAGCTAATAATTAAACAATTAGGAAAAGATATAGAAAATGGTGAGACTCCTCAAATACTTGTTCCGAAAGGATGTATATTTGGCTCTGCAATGAATAATAATGGATATTCACTAGTTGGTTGTATGGTTTCACCAGCTTTTGAATATGATGAATTTGAATTATTTAAGAGAGAGTATCTTTTAGAGTTATATCCTAACTATAAGGATATAATCATTAAGTTAACAAGAGAAAGTTAAAAATAAAAAAGTCAAGGTGCTTTAGTACAATGTAAAATGAAAAATGTAAAATTAATGAAGAAAATCCTTTAGGAGTTTCTAAAATATATATTTAGTAATTCGTTTCGAATTACATCAATAATTCTACATTTTTAATTAGGGAGCTGTTTCCACAGCTCCCTATAAATTTATATAAATGCTTTATATATTGAATTTATTCCTTTTTCAAAATCATCATTTTCAATACCAATTAGTATATTTATTTCACTTGATCCTTGGTCAATCATTCGTATATTGATATTTGATTCACTTAATGAACTAAATATTTTAGCAGCTATCCCTTTATTTGAGGACATCCCATTTCCAACAGTAGCAATTAATGCCATATTAGGATGAACAACAATAGAGTCTGGAGAGCATGTTCTTCTTATTTCATCAACTAAAATATCTGTTTTGTTTTTTAATTGTGAATCAGAAATTACAACACAAACCGTATCTATACCAGAAGGCATATTCTCAAAGGATACATTATTTTGTTCTAACACAGATAATACTTTTCTACAGAATCCAAGTTCAGAATTCATCATTGCCTTTTCTATAGAAATTACTGTAAAGTCCTTCTTGCCAGCTATTCCTTTTATTGGATTATTATAATCTGGTTCCATATTCTTAACAATTAATGTTCCAGGATCACTTGGATTATTAGTATTTTTAATATTTATTGGTATTCCAGCATCCCTAACTGGAAAAACAGATTCTTCATGCAAAACAGAAGCTCCCATATAAGACAATTCCCTTAATTCTCTATAGGTAATTTTTTTAATTTGCATTGGATTCTCTACTATTCTTGGATCAGCCATTAGTAAACCAGAAACATCAGTCCAGTTTTCATATAAATCTGCATTAATACTAGCAGATACTAAAGCACCAGTAACATCCGAACCACCTCTAGAAAGTGTAACAATATTACCATTAGTATCACTTCCATAAAAGCCAGGAATAATAAATCTTATATTGTTTTTAAGAACATTTTGTAAAGCTATATATGTAGCTTCAGTATCAATACAGCCATATTTATTAAATAAGATAACATCTTTAGCATCTATAAATTGAAAATCAAGATAATTTGCAAGAATAATACCATTTAAGTATTCGCCCCTACTTGCAGCATAATCTTTAGAAGCTCCATTTTCAAGATTATTTTTTATCTCATTTAAGTAATAATCAATATCTAAATTAAGGTTAAGGTCTAAGACAATATCTTTATACCTTTTAGATAATAGATTAAAAACGTCATCTAGTGGAATACCAGATTCTATATGACCATGACAAAGATATAAAAGGTCAGTAATTTTAAAGTCTTTAGGATTTCTCTTTCCTGGTGCTGAAGGTACTACTATTTTTCTATTAGAATTACCTAAAACAATTTCCTTTACCTTTTTAAATTGATTAGCATCAGCTAAAGAACTCCCCCCAAATTTTGTTACAATAGTATTCAATTTTTAGCCCCCTTAAAATAATTATTTACTATATATTAGCAATAATATAATAAAATCTCAAATGATTTTGAAAAATTAACATATTATTATATTTTTGAGGAATAATAAAATATAAATTATTAGTAGGTGAAAATATGAAATATAAATTTTTAAGTGTATTTACCATGATATCTTTTATTAATATACTTTCTATTAAACCAGCGGCATTAGAAGAATCTTTATATATAGAAAACTGTAAGAAGGATATGCTAGTTTTAATGATGGCTTATCCAGATGAGATAAAGGACATTGAGGTATCATACGATAATTATATATATATAATATTAAAAAATGATAAAAAAATAATTTATGATGATAAAAAAGAAAAAGATGAGGTTGCAAAAATATCACAAGCAGATATTCAAGACACATTAGAGGTTATATATCCATTAGGAAGTATAAATGAAGTAGTAGATGGAATTAATCCAGGAAGGAGAAGAGCGTATGACTTTCTTGATAGCATATATGGATTAAATCAAAATGAAATAGAAAGGAATTTAGCTATATTTTCAACTTCTTGTGGAAACATACTTTTTAATAAAAATGCTAAAGCGGGAGATTGCTTAAAAAAATCTTTAAATAAAGCAAAAGATATAGCAACTAATGATAGTAGAGTGAATGATTTTATTTTTCCTATTAGTGGAAGTTATAATTATAGAGTTATCCAAGATACAGGAAGACTTAGTCCTCATGCCTATGGAATAGCCATTGATTTAAATAGAAATGATTTAGATTATTGGAAATGGGTAGATAAATCTAAAGGAAGTAAAAGAATACAGGTATATCCTAAAGAGTTAGTAAAAGCATTTGAGAGTAATGGGTTTATCTGGGGAGGAAAATGGGAGCAATTTGATATTTTACATTTTGAGTATAGGCCAGAGATAATATTAAAGAGTGAGTTTTTTGGTGATAGTTCTAAGAATAGTAACAAGTGGTATGAAGGAGTACCTTTAAATGAGCAAACAGAAAATATAATAAATTTAATAGATAGTAAATT
>JAEZAL010000350.1 GCA_023427705.1 Bacillota bacterium
CTAAGTACTCAACAGATGGTAAGTTATATACTTATACAGTAGTTGAAGATACTATTCCAGGATATACTTCAAGTGGTGAAGCAAATGAAAATAATAACTTTGTAATCACTAATACATTTACTCCAGAAACAGTAAATGTTATAGGAGATAAAACTTGGAGTAATGTAACTGATATAAGCAAGGTTCCAACAATTAGTATTTATCTAGAAAGCTCATTAGATGGAGCTAATTGGACAAGAGTTCAAGGGCAATTAAAACAATTAACAGCAGGTAATACTCATTATGAATTTATAAACTTACCTAAGTATGCATCAAATGGGCAAGAATATAAATATCGTGTATATGAAGATGATATTGATGGATATATTACTCAAAGTAATGGAAGTTACAATCTTTTAAATATATATAATCCAGAAGAAACCTCAGTTAAGGTTACTAAGAAGTGGACAAATGTAGATCCTTCTAAAAATACAGTACCACAAGTTAAAATAGTTTTAAAACAAGATGGAACAATAATTCAAAATATAATTTTAAATTCGGATAATAACTATACTCATACATTCACTAAGTTATATAGATATGCAGAAACAGGTAAAGAATATGTTTATACTGTTGAAGAGGTTTTAGGTGATGGAGTTGAAGGTTATACTCAAAAAATAATACCTGAAAATGATGGATATATAGTTGAGAATATCTTTGATAATACAACAATAGATATAAACTTTACTAAGGTTTGGGAAGGTATTAATGAAGACTCGGCAGTACCATCAATTAAATTACATTTATATCAAAATAATATAGAACTTACTGAGAAAGCTGTTACTTTAGAAGGTGGAGTAAAAGCTGAAGGAAAAGATTCATATGTATTTGAAGATCTTCCTAAATTCTCAACAGACGGTAATAAGTACACCTATAAAGTAGTTGAAGAAGTGCCAACTGGATATACTTCAATTGGTGAAGCAATTGTAGATGCTGATAGTAATGCAACTATAACAAATAAATTCGATCCAGGTAGTGTAGATATTTCAGGAATAAAGATTTGGAAGAAGGTATCTAATGAAAGCATAGTACCAACTATAACTCTTGAATTACAATCATCATTAGATGGAGAAAAGTGGACAGCAGTTCCAGGAAAAACATTAGAATTAAAAGCAGGAACTACTGAATATGAATTTAAAAACTTACCTAAATACTCTTCAGATACTAGAGAATATAAATATCGTGTAGTTGAAAAAAAAGTTAATGGTTATGAAGTATCTTATGGTGAAAATAATATTATAACTAACACATATACACCTGGAGAAAAAACTATTAAAGTTACTAAAATATGGACAAATGTAAACCCAGAAACAGATAAAGTTCCAACAGTTAATATAGTATTAAAACAAGATAATTCACCATATAAGGAAGTAACCTTAGATATTGATAATGACTATATGTATACATTTGAAAATTTACCTAAGTATGCGGAAACTGGAGAAGAATATCTTTATACAGTTGAAGAAATATTACCAACTGGGACTGTAGGTTATAGCAAAGAAATAACTCCTGATGATGATGGATATGTAATTGAAAATATATTTGATACAACAAAGATTGATGTAACATTTACTAAAGTTTGGGAGAATGTAACTAATAATTCATTAGTTCCAAATATTTATATAGATCTTTATCAAGATGGTAATAAGTATACAGATGAGTCTGTAATGCTAAAGGGTGGAAATATAGATAATAGAGAATTAACTTATGTATTTAAAGATTTACCTAAGTACTCTACAGAAGGTAAAGAATATGTTTATACAATAGAAGAAAAGCCAATAATGGGCTATGAACCAGAAGTAACTGTAGATGATAATAATATAACTATTACAAATACATTTACTCCAGGTAAAGTAAAAGTTTCTGGGACAAAGACTTGGAATATGGTAGATGAGGCAGATTTAAGTTCAGTTCCAACTATTACAGTTAGACTTCAAAGTTCAACAGACGGAATTATTTGGACAGATATTGAAGGTAAAGTAGTACAATTAAAAGCAGGAGAATTAGATTTTAAATTTACTGACTTACCAGAGTATTCAGTAGAAGGTTATAAGTATAAATATCGTGTAGTTGAAGATTCTGTGGATGGATATAAGACTTCAGTGGATTTAAATAATAATATCACTAACACATATACACCAGGAGAAACAACTATTAAAGTTGCTAAGAAGTGGACAAATGTAGATCCAAATATAGATACTGTTCCAGAAGTTAAGATTATATTAAAACAAGATGGAACAGAAGTTGATAATATAGTTTTAGATAAAGATAATAATTATACTCATACATTTGAAGATTTAGATAAATATGCACCAACTGGAAAAGAGTATGTATACACTGTTGAAGAAGTTATAGAAGATGATGTTGAAGGTTATACAAATGAAATAACATCTGGGGAGGATGGATTTATAGTTGAAAATATCTTCGATAAAGATTCTGTCGTAGATATAACATTTAAAAAGGTATGGGAAAATGTTCCTGGTGGTTCAGAAGTGCCATCAATTACATTACATCTTTATCAAAATGGAGTAGAACTTGAAGATAGGATTGCTATATTAGCTAGTGGAATAAAAGAAAATGGAAGAGAAAATTACATTTTTAAAGATCTTCCTAAGTATTCTACTGATGGAACAGAATATGTATATACTATAAAAGAAGATAGTATTAATGGATATACATCTAGTGGAGAAGCTAATGCATCTAACGAATATACAATTACAAATACTTATGATGGTGGAGGAAAAGTTGTTATTAATGGTACAAAAACTTGGATTAATGTAGAAAATGTTAATGAAGTTCCTGATATTACTATAAGAGTTCTTAGAGATGGGGAAGAAATTCATAATATAGTTGTTCCAAGTGGTACTACAGAATACAAAGTAGCATTAGATAGCATGGTTAAATAAGATCCAGATGGACATGAATATGTATATGAATTAAAAGAAGATAAGATTGAGGGATTTGAAGCTGAAAGAGATGGCTATAATTTCACAAATACTAAGATTATCGAAGAAGGCGTTTCTGGTATTAGTGATATCAATATAGGAGGTAGTAATACTAATATAAATAGTAATATAAATACTGGAGATAAGAGTATGATATTATTATATGCTAGTTTAGCTATAATTTCTCTTTCATTAATTTCTATAGTTGCTTTAAGAAAAAGAAGAAAAACTATAGAAAAGTAATAAATATAATTTTCTATAGAAGATAAATTGAGATGATAGACACACTGTTTATAAATTTATAACAGTGTGTCTATTTATATGTATTAAATTTACTAGAGATATCAAGAATTAAGTACCATTTAAAGGAGAAATTATTTTAATATAACAAAATGTTTACCACTTGCTAATAATGTCAATAATGTTAATATTACCCTATTTTCGTTTGTTAATTTATAACTTATATATAAAAATGAAAAGGTTTCGAGGGAAAATAGAATAAACTATTAAGATTTATAGTTCTAAATGATAAAGACTATCATACATTTAATTAGACATATAATTTATAAATTTTAATAGGAGATGAGGTGTTATGATTAAAAAAATTATTAGCAGAATTTTGACGGTTACTTTATTGGCTAGTTGTGTTACTTTCTCAGGAAACAAATCAGTAGTAGAGGCTGAAGAATTGCCAAATTCAAGTATTAGTCAAATAGTAGAACCAGGGGGAAAAAATATAGTAGAAACAGACAAGGTTACTACTTCAAAAACTATTGTAGAAACTGGAGTTGAAAATGAGTTTGAAATAACTCTACAAGTAACAACAGAAGAGGATATAAAAAATATTAAAATATCACCAGATGCAGCAACAGTATTAGTGCTTGATAGATCAACAAGTATGAATGAAAGATCAGGAAATACCACTCGTTTTCAGGCTATGAAGACAGCAGCAAAAAACTTTTTAGCAGAGTTTGCAGATGTAGAGTCGGGTAGTAATGCTAAAAGATTAGTTTCTATTGTATCTTTTGCTACTGATGTAAAAAATGAAACTTACAGTAATGGAAGAAATGTTTGGATTGATGTAACAAATAGCTTAAGCACAGCAAGTACAAAAGTAGATGGTATTCAAAATCCTAGTGGATATACCAATATTGAAGGTGCTTTATTAATGGCTAACAACATTATAAATGATGGAAAAGACAGAGGACTTCTTAATGGAAATGATGGGAATGTAATAAGTAATATTAATATTATTTTATTAACAGATGGTTCTCCTACTGCCTATGCTAGTAATAGTAATTCAACAAGTATCAATACTATGAGTGGTGTAACAACCAACTCAATAAATTCATCAAGAATTACTACTTGGAAGCCTGTAGGTGGTACTGTAAATGGAGTACAAGCAAATACAAATAATATTTCAAAGACTATTAAAGACAGTAAAATAAATTTATATACTATTGCATTTTCAACTACAGCTGTAGGGTTCTATTATAACAATAATCAAACTATATCATTAAATCCAAGCGATTGGATGGCAACTTTTGCAACACGTAATTTCTTAGCTAATAATGCTTCTGAATTAGCTGAGCAATTTGAAAAGATTAATAAATTATTTGCTTTAAGTGCACAGGCCTGGAAGGTTACTGATCCTATGGGATCAAGTATTATTTATAAAGGTATTACTGGATTTGATAGCGAAAATGCAAAATCGCATGATTCTGGTAATAATACCTTAACATGGGATTTGAAAAATAGTTCTCCAGTTGAAAGTACTACAACTGAAGGAAATAAAAAATACACTTATACATTAAAATATAAGGTTGTTTTAGATACAACAAATCCTAATGTTGATTATAATGAAGTCCTAACTAATGGGGATACAATACTAGATTACTATTTATTTTCAAAGCAAGATCAAGATGAAAGTAGAGAATTAAAGCATGCTAGATTTAATGTTCCAAAGGTTAAAGGCTTATTTGGAGAATTAAACTTCACTAAGGTCAATGAAGTAAAGACAGGAATGCTAGGGGTTTCATTTACACTTAGTGGAACTGCCACAGGATCTGAAAAATCAGTAGAGATGATAGTAGAATCTGATTCAAATGGTAAAGTTAATTTTAGTAAGATTCCAGCTGGAGAATATACTTTAACTGAAACAACACCAAGTGGATATGTAGGAGCAGGACCATGGGATGTTAAAGTATCCTATGGAAATACTACTAAAGATAAAAC
>JAEZAL010000011.1 GCA_023427705.1 Bacillota bacterium
AATCTGTTGCTCAAATTACTTTGAGTCTTAATTTTAAGACTTAAAAGAATTGCTGGTTTATTTTACTTAACTTATTTTCTGTTCAATTTTCAAAGACCATTTTTCTTCGTCGCCCTCAAGCGACTTCATTATCTTATCATCTGTCTTACTGTTTGTCAACAACTTTTTTACAAGTTTTTTTTGCTTGTTTTGTTGTTGCCTCTCAGCGACGAGATTTATCTTATCATGTTAGAAAACTTTAGTTTTACGTTAATAAATATAATTTTATAATTTATTTTATTTTCTCTTTAATTTTCTTTTTTTTTCTCTTTTTTTCTATTAGTGATACACCAGGGTAAGATTATGTTTATTTTCTTATATTTCATATCAAAATAATAAGAAATCGCAATTAATTTATTAACTTTATTAATTGCGATTTCTTAATTTTTAGCTACTTTACTTTATTCTTCACTATTATCTATGTCTTCTATAATAGCTATTTCATCTTCTACATCGACTATTTTAGTTTCATTATCATTAATTTCATTATTTTGTTCTAAAACTAATTGTTCTTCCTTATCTTCACTTCCAGAAGATATTTTAGCAATTGCAGCTATTTTTTCATCATCAGACGTTCTCATTAATCTTACACCCATTGCTGATCTGCTTGTTACTGATATATCTGAAACATTAATTCTAATAGCAACTCCACTTGTATTTATTAGCATAAGTTCATCATCAGCTTTACATACAGTTGCACCTACTACTTTTCCTGTCTTTTCTGATAATTTATATGTTATTAATCCAGTTCCACCTCTTCTTTGTACCTTGTACTCAGTAATTGGTGTTCTCTTACCAAATCCATTTTCGCTTATAACTAATAAATCTTCTTCCTTTACAGCTATATCCATACAAACAGCTACATCAGTCTTCTTTAAGTTTATAGATCTAACCCCTGAAGCTGTTCTTCCCATTGGTCTTACATCTTTTTCATTAAATCTAATAGCATTTCCCTCTTTTGTTGCAATTATTATATCTGCATCTCCACGAGTAACTTTTACTTTGATAAGTTCATCGCCTTCTCTTAAGTTAATAGCTATTAAACCATTCTTTCTAAGATTTTTAAATTCAGATAAAGGTGTCTTCTTAACTAAACCTTCTTTAGTTGCCATAAATAAGAAACCTTCACTTATATCATCTCTTATAGTTAAAACTGTTTCAATTCTTTCATCTGGCTCTATTGCAATTATATTTATTACATTAGTACCTTTAGCTGTTCTTCCTGCATCAGGTATTTCATAAGCTCTTAATTTATAAACTCTACCTCTATTTGTAAAGAATAATACATCAGAATGAGTTGAAGTTATACATACATGTTCTACAAAATCGTCTTCCTTAGTAGACATTGCTTGTATTCCTCTTCCTCCTCTTCTTTGAGCTGAATAAGTATCTGCTGATATTCTCTTTATATATCCTGAGTGAGTTAGTGTAACTACTACCTCTTCTTCTTGAATTAAATCTTCTATATCAATTTCATTCATAACCTTCTCTATAGTAGTTCTTCTATCGTCACTATATCTTTTTTTAATTTCTATTAATTCATCTTTAATTACTGATAATAGTTTTTCTTCACTTGCTAGTATTGAATTTAAGTATTCTATTTGTTTCATAATTTCAGCATATTCTTCTTCAATCTTATCTCTCTCTAATCCTGTTAACCTTCTTAGTCTCATTTCTAAGATTGCTTGTGACTGCTTTTCACTTAAATTAAATCTTTCCATCAATATATTTCTAGCTATTTCTGAAGTCTTTGATGATCTAATTATACTTATAACTTCATCAATATTATCAAGAGCAATTTTTAATCCTTCAAGAATATGAGCTCTTGCTTGTGCTTTATTTAATTCAAAAACAGTTCTTCTAGTAACTACTTCTTTTTGGAATTCAATATAATGTCCTAGAACTTGCTTTAAATTTAAAACGTGTGGTTCATTATTTACTAAAGCTAGCATTATAACACCAAAAGTGTCTTGCATTTTAGTATGCTTATATAATAGATTTAAAATTACATTTGGATTTGCATCCCTTTTAAGCTCTATTACTATTCTCATACCATCTCTATCTGATTCATCTCTTAAATCTGATATTCCTACAATTTTTTTATCTTTTACTAATTCAGCTATATTTTCAATAAGTTTAGCCTTATTAACTTGATATGGAATTTCAGTAACAATAATTTTGTGTCTATTGTTTTCTTCCTCAATTTCAGCTTTTGCTCTAACTATTATTCTACCCTTACCAGTTTCATAAGCTGCTCTTATTCCTGCTTTCCCCATAATAGTTGCACCAGTTGGGAAATCTGGTCCTTTAATTATGCTCATCAATTCTAATACAGTTGTTTCTGGATTATCTATTAGCATTATAGTACCATCTATTATTTCTCCTAAATTATGAGGAGGGATATTGGTAGCCATACCAACTGCTATTCCTGATGAACCATTAACTAAAAGATTAGGATATCTTGAAGGTAATACTACAGGTTCCTTTTCTTCTCCATCGAAGTTAGGAATAAAGTCAACAGTATCTTTATTTATATCTCTTAACATTTCTGCTGCTATTTTATTCATCTTAGCTTCTGTATATCTCATAGCCGCAGCACTATCTCCATCTACGGAACCAAAGTTACCATGGCCATCTACAAGCATATATCTCATAGAGAAGTCTTGCGCCATTCTTACAAGAGCATCATATACGGAACTATCACCATGTGGGTGATATTTACCTAAAACTTCCCCTACAATTCTTGCACATTTTCTATATCCCTTTTCTGGAGCTAATCCAAGGTCATTCATTGAGTGTAGTATTCTTCTATGAACAGGCTTTAATCCATCTCTAACATCTGGAAGTGCACGACCAACTATTACGCTCATAGCATAGTCAATATAGCACCTTTTCATCTCTTTATTAATGTCTATATCTATAACTTTTCCTTCATTTAAGCTCATGTAGCTCACCTCACTTTAGTACTAAATATCTAAATTACTTACCTTCTTAGCATTTTTGTGTATGAATTCTCTTCTTGGTTCAACTTTATCACCCATTAATATAGTAAATATCTCATCTGCAGCTATTGCATCTTCAACAGTTGCTTTTAATAATATTCTTTTTTCAGGATCCATAGTTGTATCCCATAGTTGATTTGCATTCATTTCACCTAAACCTTTATATCTTTGAATATTAGTAGTATTATCTTTACCCCCAATTTCTTCAAGCATTGATTCAAGCTCTTTATCTGAATAAGCATAGTATTCCTTTTTATTTTTCTTAATTTGATAAAGTGGTGGTTGAGCTATATAAACGTGTCCTCCATCTATTAATCCTCTCATATATCTATAGAAGAATGTTAATAGCAATGTTCTAATATGAGCTCCATCTACGTCAGCATCTGTCATAATTATTATTCTATTATATCTTAGTTTATTTTCATCAAAATCATCGCCAATTCCTGCACCAAACGCAGTTATCATAGATTTTATTGTATCTGATGTTAGTATTCTATCTAATCTTTGCTTTTCAACATTTAATATTTTACCTCTTAAAGGTAATATAGCTTGGAATCTTCTATTTCTTCCTTGCTTAGCTGATCCACCTGCTGAATCTCCCTCAACTATATAAATTTCACACTCTAATGGGTCCTTAGATGAACAATCTGCTAATTTACCAGGAAGTGCTGATCTTTCTAAAACTGATTTTCTAGTTAATTCTCTTGCTTTTCTTGCTGCATCTCTTGCTCTTGCAGCCATAAGAGCCTTTTCTATTATAATTTTTCCTACATTAGGATTCTCTTCAAGGAATATTGAAACACCTTCACCAACTATTGAATCAACTACACTTCTAACTTCTGAATTACCTAATTTAGTTTTTGTTTGACCCTCAAATTGTGGCTCAGATATTTTTACAGATACTACAGCAGTTAAACCTTCTCTAATATCATCTCCAGATAAGTTTTTATCATTTTCTTTTAAATGATTAAATTTCTTACCATAATCATTTATAACTCTTGTTAGTGCAGTTTTAAATCCTGATAAATGAGTTCCACCCTCAATAGTATCTATATTATTTGCAAATGAGTATAGATTTTCACTATAACCATCATTGTATTGAAGTGATACTTCTGCTATTATTCCATCTCTTTCACCTTCAACATATATTGGTTCCTGATGTAGCACTTCCTTATTTCTGTTTAAGTATGCTACAAATTCCTTTATACCACCTTCATAGAAATATACATCTTCTTTGTTTTCTTCTCTCTTATCAGTTAATACTATTCTAATTCCTTTGTTTAAGAAAGCTAACTCTCTTAATCTATTTGATAATATTTCAAAATCATATTCAGTTTCTTCAAAAATTTCAATATCTGGTTTAAATGAAACTCTAGTTCCGTGCTCTTCTGTTTCACCTATCTTAGCTAAATCAGATATAGCAGCTCCTCTAGAATATTTTTGTTGCCATACTTCACCATCTCTTGATACAGTAACTTCACACCACTCTGACAATGCATTAACAACTGATGCACCAACACCATGTAATCCTCCAGATACTTTGTATCCACCACCGCCGAATTTACCTCCAGCATGAAGAACTGTCATAATTACTTCTACAGCAGATTTTCCCATTTTAGGGTGTATACCTGTAGGCATACCTCTACCATTATCTATTACTGTTATAGAATTATCTTCATTTATTGAAACTGATATTTCATTACAAAACCCAGCTAAAGCCTCATCTATACTATTATCGACAATTTCATAAACAAGATGGTGTAAACCTCTTGAACTAGTACTCCCTATATACATCCCAGGTCTTTTTCTAACTGCTTCTAAGCCTTCAAGTACCTGAATCTGACTTTCATCATAACTTTGTTTGTTATTTTCCAACATAATCTCCTCCTTTAATGAACTTTAATTTTAACCCCATGAAGATTAAAAATTGGAATTATGGATTATAATCTATATTAGTTCTTTTTGTTAAAGTTGAAGAAGATATTGGAGATAAATATACTTTACTCATTTTATTAACTTCAGCTATAACAAAAGATTTAGGTTTCTCTTTAGAAATCCTTTCTACAAATCCATCTTCCTCTGCCATTCTTAAAAATGCACTTGTATCCGAACTATACATAGTTGTCTGTAGATCGAAAATGCCAATTATATCCTTTACTGGAACAACAACATTTTCTCCTAAATGTAAAAACATAAGAATTCCTCCTTTAATTTAGGATTTCACCATCCTTAACCTTAAAGACCTTGGAACTATCATCTAAATAATTTGTCAGATCTTCTATTCCTGTACATGTTATTATTGTTTGAATTTCACCTATAGTACTTAATATATATCTTTTTCTATTAAAATCTAGTTCAGATAATACATCATCTAGCAATAATACTGGATACTCTGATGTTAGCTCTTTTATTATTTTTAAAGAAGAAAACTTCATAGTAAGGACAGCACTTCTCTGCTGTCCTTGAGAGCCATAACTCTTAGTATCTATATCGTTGATAAGTACAATAAAATCATCTCTATGAGGACCAACACTAGTTAGCCCCTTCTCCATATCTTTAGTTCTATTTCTTTTTAATTGCTCATAAAAACTATCTTCTATCTTTTCTAAATTTTTTATTGTACTCACATACTTGAATTCTATATCTTCTCTTCCTGAAGATATATCCTTATGTATATTCTTTCCATAAAAATTCAACTTATTAATATAATTTAATCTTTCTTTAATTATGTTGTAACCAAAGTTAGCTAGTTGAATATCATATATATCTAAAATATCATTATCAACTTTTCTACTCTTTAAAAGCATATTTCGCTCATTTAATACTTTGTTATATTGAACCAAATTATAATAATATCTAGAATCCAGTTGGCACAATTCCATATCTATAAATTTTCTTCTAACACCTGGTGAGTCCTTTATTATTCTTAAATCCTCAGGTGAAAACATAACAACATTAAAATTTCCAAACAATTCTCCAATTTTTGAGGCTTTAATCTTATTTATCCTTATTGCCTTTTTTCCATCTTTAAGTATATTAATGTCAATAGTTTTGTCTAATCTATCTCTACCGACTAAAATGCTTACATAAGCACTTTCTTCATTCCAATTAATTAATTCCCTATCCTTTGAAGTTCTATGGGACCTCGCAAATGCACAATAATAAATTGCTTCAAGAATATTAGTCTTTCCTTGAGCATTATCCCCCATAAATACATTCACATTTTTCCCCAGTGTTATATTTAAAGATTTATAATTTCTATAATTTAATATTTGTATTTTCTTAATATACATTATTTACACCTATTTTAATTATAACATATTAGAGGAATAAAAGTAATTATTAGGCTAATGGTACTTAAATTACTCTATATTGTTCGCCATTAAATTCTACCACATCTCCTGGTCTAATCTTTTTTCCCCTTTGAGTACATACTTCTCCATTAACCTTCACCATTTCATCTAATATATACATTTTAGCTTCTGATCCTAGTGAAGCAGCTCCACACCATTTCAAAAAAGAATCTAATTTAATAAATTCAGTATTTATTTTAATTTCATTCATTTCCAATTGTATGCATATAAATACATTATTTATGCATTTTCTCCTTTCTATCTTAAAATTCTAACTGGTAATACTAAGTACTTAGAGTTATCTGTATTTTTACATTTTATAACACAAGGACTAACACCTGAAGTCATCTCTAATACAACTTCATCACCATCTATATTTTTAAGAACATCTAATAAATATCTTGAGTTAAATGCAATTTGAATTGACTCTCCTTGCAGATTTACATTTAATTCTTCTCTAACTTTTCCCAATTGAGAATTAGATGTTATTATTATGTTGTCTTCTTGCACATCTAACTTAATTAGATTACTATTACTATCCTTAGCCATTAAAGAAGCTCTTTCTATACAATTTTGTAATTGTTGCTTATTAACATCAATGTATATCTTGTGCTCTTGAGGAAGTAATGATATATAGTTTACAAATTTTCCATCTAATAATCTTGATACCACTTTTGTATCATTTAGGTTAAATAATATATGGTTATTAGTAAAAGTTATTTTTACTATTTCCGATGTATCTTCTAATATCCTAGATACTTCATTTAATGTTTTTCCTGGAATAACAACTTCTACATCACTATCATTATCTAAGAATTCTGATCTTATTGCTAATCTATACCCATCTAATGCAACAAGATTTAAATTTTTATTTTTAACTTCGAATAATATACCTTGTAATATAGGTCTTGTTTCATCTTGAGCTATTGCAAAAGATGTACCTTTTATCATGCTTTTTAAAATATTTTGAGGAACTTCAACAGATAAATTTTCATTTATTTTAGGAAGTTCTGGATAATCTTCCCCGTTCATATAAACTAGATTGAAAACTGACTTTTCACAAGTTATTTGCATAATTTCATTTTCTAAAGTTTCAATAACAACTTCTGAATTTGGAAGTTTTCTTATTATTTCTCCAAATATTCTAGAATCTATTACTAGCATACCTTCTTCTTGTACATTAGCTTGAACTTTTGTTTCTATTGAAACATCCATATCGGATCCTATTAATGTTAATTCATTATCTTTAGCTGTTATATATATTCCTTCAAGTATAGGCATTGTAGTTTTTCCAGTTATAGCCTTACTTGCTATAGATATACCTTCTTGTAGTTTTTGTTTTTCACATATAAACTTCATTTAAAAACCTCCTTAAGTTATGAACAAAATAATATTCACAGAAATCATATAGATATATAGATAAATATATAGATAAAATATAATAATAGTAGTAGTAGGGGCTGTTGATATGTTGATAAGTACCCTTAGCCCTTGAAAATACTAAAAAGTTAATAAAAAAATATTGTGGATAAGTGAAGCAAAAAATACATATCTTATCCACAGTATTAACAAGCAATATTGTTTTTAATAGTTATCCACAAACAATTCAATATAGTTATGTACAGTTGTTAGTTAATTTTGAGTTAGTTTCTTTGTTATATCATTTACTGTATGTTGTAAGCTCTCATCAGTATTTAATGTATCTGAGATTTTTTCATATGCATGTATAACAGTGGTATGATCCCTTCCCCCAAATTCTTCACCTATTTTAGGTAATGACATATCTGTAAGTTTTCTACTTAAATACATAGCAATTTGTCTAGGATATGCTACATTTCTTGTTCGTCTTTGAGATTTTAAGTCTTCCACTCTAAGATTAAAATATCCAGCAACAACATCTTGTATAACATCTATTGTTATATTTTTATTTTGCTTATTAGAAATTATATCTTTTAAAGCTTCACTTGCTAACTCGACAGTAATTGGTCTATTTGTAAGAGATGAATAAGCAACTATTCTAATTAAGGCTCCTTCTAGTTCTCTAATATTAGACTTAATTTTTGTAGCAATATACACCATTACTTCATTAGCAACATTTAATTTTTCTACATCTGCTTTTTTCTTTAGAATTGCCATTCTAGTTTCGAAATCTGGTGGTTGAATATCTGCAATTAACCCCCATTCAAATCTTGATCTAAGCCTATCTTCTAAAGTAGGTATTTCTTTTGGTGGTCTATCAGATGATAGAATAATTTGCTTGTTTGCATCGTGCAATTCATTAAAGGTGTGGAAAAACTCTTCTTGAGTTCTTTCTTTTCCAGCAATAAATTGAACATCATCTATTAGTAATATATCCACATTTCTATATTTATTTCTAAATTCTTCATTTCTATCGTCTCTAATAGCATTAATAAGTTCATTAGTAAACTTTTCAGAAGATACATAAACTACTTTAGCATTAGAGTTATTTTGAAGCGCATAGTGCCCTATAGCATGCATTAAGTGGGTTTTACCAAGTCCTACACCACCATAAATAAATAAAGGATTATAGGCTTTCGCAGGAGCTTCTGCAACAGCTAAGGAAGCAGCGTGGGCAAATCTATTACTATTACCTATGACAAATGAATCAAATGTGTATTTTGGATTTAATGTACTAGACATTTCGTCATTTACATTAACTGAGGATTTATCATCAGCTTTTGAATTCTTTTCTTCCTTTTCTTCAACTTCTTGAATATCAGATGCAACTAAAAAATCAACATTATAAACTTTAGAACAAGCAGCTTCTATGGAGTTTACAACTAAGTCCTTATATCTTTTTTCTAAGATATCTTGCGTAAAAGCATTTGGGACGCTGATTTTTATAGTAGTGGAAGATATAGAAAGAGGTTCACAGCTTTTAATCCAAGTATTAAAGCTTACTTCACTCATTTCACCTTTAATAATATTTAATGTTTTTTCCCATAATGATTTAAGATCATTATTCATTGTATATCCTCCATAAAAAATTTTTTTTTATAAAAATTATTCTAGTTAATAACAAAATATCAACACAATTATTAACATATGATTTTAGTTGTTAATAAGTTGAATATAAATATTCACATGTTAATAATTATGTTGATAAAAAAATAAGTCACTATTTATCCACAATATAATTATGTACAATTTTTCACATTATTAACATGGTATAAAAGCAATATTTAAGCTAAAAATAGAATATATATAATAAAAATAAAGAAAAAGTGAACAAGTTATCAACAAATTAATCCACAGATGTGGATAAGTTCACCTGAAAATAAAATTATTCACAGTCATAACTTATAATAACATAAGTTAAATGAAGTATTCAATAAGTTATCCACAAATTCTGTGATAATATTTAGTGTATTTATCAACAGAACTTGAAAATTATAGTGTATTGACATAAAAACATGATATATATATAATGATAAGGTAAATCTAAAAATGGAATTATAGTTTTTACTATAGAAATTACAATTTAAAGGGGGTGTAGTGAAATGTTCATGACATACCAACCAAAAAAGAGACAAAGAAAAAAGGAACATGGCTTCAGAAAGAGAATGAAAACTTCATCAGGCAGAAATGTTCTTAAGAGAAGAAGACAAAAAGGTAGAAAAAGATTAACAGCATAAGGGCCGCAAATAGTGGCCTTTTTTCTGCAATAGCAGAAAAAAAAGGAGATTAAAGTTTCTAATGATGTACAGGTTAAGAAAAAACAATGAATTTAAATTAGTTTATAGAAGAGGCAAGTCTCTAGCTAACAATCTTTTAGTTTTATATATATATAATAATAGAAGAAATAAAACTAAAGATGGGAATACTTATAATAAGGTAGGAATTTCAGTAAGCAAGAAAGTTGGAAATAGTGTTATCAGAAGTAGAAGTAAACGATTGATAACCGAAAGCTATAGACTAAATGAAAAAGATCTTAAAACTGGTTATGATTTTGTTTTTATAGCGAGAAACTCTATAGAGGGAAAAAGCTTCTTTGAAGTAGAGGATGCGATGAAAAAACTTTTTTCAAAGGCAGGCTTATATAAGCAATGAAAAAATTAATGTTAAAATCTATACATTTATATAGGAAATATATTTCGCCAATGAGACCACCAACATGCATATATGTTCCTACATGTTCAGAATATGCTATTGAAGCTATAAATAAATATGGGGCTTTGAAGGGTGGTTTTTTAGCTATAAAGAGAATTTTAAGATGCCATCCCTTTGCCAAGGGTGGATATGATCCGTTAAAATAAGGAGGCTGTGCTCAAAATATGATGAAGTTCTTACAACCTATTACAAATTTTTTAACTATTATATTTGAAGGAATGCATAATGTAATATTAAACTTATTTAATTTAGAACCTAGTGGGGTATCTTATATATTAACTATAGCTTTATTTACATTAATAATAAGATTATTAATTCTTCCTTTAAATATAAAAGCAAACAGATCAAATGCAAGAATGCAAGAAATTCAACCTGAACTAACTGCTATTCAAAAGAAGTATGCAAATGATCCTCAAAAAATGCAAGCTGAGTATTCAAAATGTATGAAGGACAATAATGTTAGTATGTTTGGAGGATGTCTTCCAACTTTATTACCATTACCAATACTTTTTGCACTTTACTATGT
>JAEZAL010000088.1 GCA_023427705.1 Bacillota bacterium
TTAGATGCTAACTACTTCCAACACATATCATATTTGAATGAAACTAATGAAAGTAAGGGATTAGACTTAACTTATACAGCAGCAATTCATTTAGAACCATTAGCAGCATATTCAAAAACTCTTACAGATTTAAAGGATCTTAAAGATGGAGCAACAGTTGCAGTACCAAATGATCCATCAAATGAAGCAAGAGCTTTAAGATTATTAGAAAAAGCAGATTTAATTAAGTTAGGTGATGGAGAATTAGTAACTCCAAAGGATATTACTGAAAATACTAAGAACTTAAAGTTTGAAGAATTAGAAGCAGCTCAATTACCAAGAGTTTTAGAAGAAGTAGATATTGCAGTTATTAATGGAAACTATGCTCTTGAAGCAGGATTAAAACCATCTGAACAAGGACTAGCAGTAGAAGATGCTAATGCAGAAGCTGCTAAAGATTATAGAAATATTTTAGCTGTTAAAAAAGGGAATGAAGAAAGTGAAAAGATTAAGGCTTTAACTAAGGCTTTAACTTCTGAAAAAGTTAAGAATTTCATTGAAGAAAAATATAGTGATGGAACTGTAATTCCAGCATTCTAAAACTTAATAGAAAATTTTATATAGAAGATGAGATATTAAAATAAGATTTTACTTATAATATTTCATCTTCTATTAAATTTATAGAAATAAAGTTTAATTTAAAACATATGTATAATAAGGAATTATTGAGATAGGGATGGGGCATATGAAAAAAATAAAAATATTATTATTGGTAATTTCTATAACTATTATAGTGGGATGTACTAGTAAAGATAAAGTTATTATAGAAGAAAATATCTCTAATGAAGGTACGTTAGAAAAAGTAAATAATGAAGAAATAGTTAAAATTGAAAACAAAAGCCTTATAGAATTAATTGATGAAAAGACAAATGAAGTTTTAGGTGAGTATAGGAATAATGTATCTATTTATTTCAAAAATTTAAATACAAATGAGGAGTATACTTTAAATGAAAATACTTATTATGTAGCTGCTAGTACTAATAAAGTTCCATTATCTATGATGATATTAGATGAAGTTAATAATGGTGAAAAGTCATTGGATGATTTATTATATTTTACTGAAGAAGATAGAGAAGAAGGAAGTGGCAGATTATATTATTTAGATGATATTCCTAACCTTACAATAGATGATGCTATTTATTTATCTATTGTAGATTCTGATAATATAGCTAAGAATATGTTAACTAGAGTTTCTAGAACTAGTGTTACTGATTATATGAGATATATTACAAATGATAATAATATACCTTATGGTAATTATGCAACAGCAAAGCAACTTGGTATTTTGTTAAATAATTTATATGAAAATCCAAATAATAATCCTTATTATGATACACTTATAGAGTATATGACTAAGACTAGTTATCATGATAGGTTAGATAAATATTTGCCTTATGATAAAGTTGCTCATAAGATAGGAAATTACTATAGGTATTATCATGATATAGGAATAATTTATGGAGAGGATCCGTACATATTAGTTGTCTTAACAAAGGATATTGGAGAGCTAAGCGATGAATCTTTTGATGATGGTGGAGAAGATGAAAGGGCTTTACTTGATTGGGGAGAGGAAGCTTGTGAATTAATCGCTAAGCTATCTAAAGAAATATATACAATAGTAGAAGAAAATAAGATATAGGTGAAGTAATGGAGAAATTATACTATAAAAATCAATATTTGAAGGAATTTGATGCTAAGGTAATAGAAGTTAATAAAGTAGACGATATTTATCATATAGCTTTAGATAAAACTGCCTTTTTCCCAGGGGGAGGAGGACAACAATTTGATTTAGGATATATAAATGGCAATGAAGTTTTAGAGGTTTATGAAAAAGATAATTTTATTTACCATGTAGTTAAAGCATATTTTGAAGCTGGTGATATTGTATCTTGTAAAATAGATTGGGATAGAAGACAAGATGGAATGCATCAACATTTAGGTCAGCATATTTTATCAGGCTGCTTCTTTAAATTATTTAATGCTAATACAGTAAGTATTCATTTAGGAAAAGAAATAAGTACAGTAGATATAATAGGTGAATTAGATGAAGAACAAGTAAGAAAAGCAGAAGTTTTTGCTAATGAAATTATTAATGATGGAATAGAGGTTAGTTTTTTAATACCAAATGAAGAAGAGCTAAAAACTATGAATTTAAGAAGAGATTTACCTAATACAGAAGAGGAAATTAGGGTTGTAAAAATAGGTGATTTAGATATTAATGCTTGTTGTGGTGTTCATCCTGGCAAAACATCTGATTTAAAGATGATAAAGATTAAAAAGTTTGAAAAAAATAAAGGCAATACAAGAATAGAATTTTTAGCTGGAGAAAGAGCTATTAAGGATTCTCTACTTAAAGATAAAATACTAAGAGAAATTTGTAATTATTTAAGTAGTAATGAAGAAGAAGCTTTAAATGGAATAAAGAATTTAAAAAATTCTTTAGAAGAAGTAAAAAGTGAAAAGAAGAGATTAGAGGAAGAACTTTTAAAATATGAAGCAGAAAGTCTTCTGAAAGAAGGAAAGAGGAAAGAAAAATACACAGTTATAAAAAAGATATTTTTAGATAAGTCTACAGACTATGTAACAAGATTAGCTAATAAGTTAACAGAAGGCGATAACACTATTTGTTTATTTGCTATAAAATCTAAAGAAAAAGCTAATATAATTATTGCAGCATCAAAAAATATAGAAAGTATTAATATGGGGCAGCTATTTAGAGAACATATTCATATAGTGAATGGAAAAGGCGGAGGAAACAAGACTTTAGCACAAGGGTTAGGAGACCCAGATAACATAGAAGCTTTTTTTAATAGTATAAATGTAAAGATACATTTCTAACAAAGTATAGATTAATAGAGTAAAGTAAGTTTCATAATTCTGAAGAATGAAGAATTATTACCTTTAGTTTAGAAGATATAAATGTTATATGATTGCGACTTGGAGTTTACGAGGTCGCAAGGAATATAACATTTATATCTTTTTTGTTGAAATATTAATGATAAAAATTTAATTTGTAACCAACTATCGAAATTACCAATATACTAAATATATGAAGTAATACAAAATTTATATTATTACTATATAAATAATGGAGGGAAAGAGTTGGCAAAATGGGTATTAGATGCAGGTCATGGTGGTAAAGACTCAGGTGTAGTTGGAAAAAATGGCAGAAGAGAGTCTGATATTGTGTTAGAAGCTGCTTATGAGACTAAAAGGTTATTAGAGAGAAATGGTGAAATAGTATTGCTTACAAGAGCATCTGATATATACTTAGATGTTAGGGACAGAGTAGAAATAGCAAATAATTGGGATGCAGATTATTTTGTTAGCTTCCATATGAACTCCTTTATAGATAATTCTGTTACAGGAACTGAAATTGTAGTATTTGAAAAGGGTAATGAATCAGAAGAATTAGCAAGATTTTTAAAAGATGAATTACTAGCTAATTTAAAATCTAAGGATAGAGGAATAAAGGAAGGTAGCTATACTATTTTAAGGGAAACTAAGATGACTGCAGTTATTATTAATGCTGAATTTTTATC